>JBEPXL010000190.1:0-6602 GCA_041641935.1 Desulfobacteraceae bacterium
ATGATGGATCTCCCCTATGCATCCCTGGTGAATCATCTGGAAGTCCTGGATGAAAAAAAGATCAAGGTGGGCCGGGAAATCGCCGGTGGAAACCAGGAGATGAACGAGATTGAACTGCCCTGCGTCCTTTCTATCCAGACCGGTATCAATGAACCGCGGTACGTGGGTATCCGGGGCATCCGGAAGGTCGCCTCCGTGGATATTCCGGTTTACGGCGCAGGCGATCTGGGAATTGATGCGGCCTCTGTCGGCGCGGGAAGCGCCAGGGTAAAACGGCTCGATTATTTCGTGCCGGAACCGGGCGAAGGGGCTGAAATGCTCGAAGGCAGCACCGAAGAGATCATCGACAAACTCCTCGAACTCTTAAAGGCCAAAGGAGGAATCAAATCATGAGCCGACAGATTTTCGCATATATCCTGCACAAGGAAGGAACCCCGGACGATACCGCCCAGGAACTGATCCAGGCGGCCCGGAAGATCGATCCCGATGCATCCGTCACCGCTGTCGTCACCGGCAGCGGGGATACCCTGGACAAGGTCTGCAGCGACATGACCGGCATCTACGGCGATGTCTGGAAGATCGGACATGCCGATCTGGCCTATCCCAATGCCGAACTGGTCCGGCAGGCGCTGGTCAATGTCCTGCCCGGGGATGCCATTGTCCTGCTTCCCCATGAACACTTCGGACTGGACGCGGCGCCGGGTCTGTCCATCAAGCTCGACAGCAGCTATCTGTCCGATGTGGTGGCATTCGACGGGATTGATGGCAGTGACCTGAAGGCCGTCCGGCAGGAGTTCGGCGGTCTGGTCAGCACCCATGTGGCCTGTGATGTGTCCGGCGGGGCCGTCATTACCGTCCGTCCCGGCTCATTTCAGCCGGAAGAGAATGCCGCTGCCGGCGGCAGTGTAACGGACAAGTCCGGCGATGCGGGAACACTGGGATCGCCCCGCCGTTTTCTGGAAGTGGCCGAAGCCGAGGTCGGTGAAGTCGATATTACCAAGTCCGAGGTACTGGTCTCTGTGGGACGGGGAATCGAGGATCAGGACAACCTGGAGATCATCGAGGAACTGGCCGGGGCCATCGGGGCGGATGTTTCCTGTTCACGGCCCATTGTCGATGCCAAATGGCTGGAAAAATCCCGTCAGGTGGGGACCTCCGGCCAGACGGTGAAACCGAAAGTCTACGTGGCACTCGGCATCAGCGGTTCCTTCCAGCACATGGGCGGCATCAAGGGATCGCCGTTTATCGTGGCGGTCAACAAGAATGCCAAAGCGCCCATCTTTCAGGTGGCCGATGTCGGTGTCGTGGCCGATATCCTGGAGTTTGTTCCCGAACTGACGGAAAAGATACAGGAAAGCTGATTTCCGGACGCACCTGTTTCCTGCTGCGCCGGCAGTCTCTGTCCTGGAGACGGCCCGGCGCAGCATTTCCCCTTCTTTCTCTCCGTACGAACCTTGGCTTGACCCCGGGGCAATATTTTGTCATAACTCCATTTGAAATAATGAACGCACGACTGCAGAAGACCTGCCGTCCCCTCCGGCATTGCCCGGGTCTTCCGCTGCGACAGAGAGAGTCGGTCAGAGCCGAAACATGAAACAAAAGAAAGCCCCGGCGGATATTCAGAAATATACGGACGAAAGCGAACAGATGGTACTGGATTTTTTCCTGGACCTGTTCGCCAGTCAGTCCGGCTATACCGAGGAGGACGATGTCAAAAAAGAGGTCGTCTGTCTCGATGCCCATGTTTCCGGGCCGGACCATACCTACGAGCTGCGGCTGTACGACCGGGGATGGAAAATCCGCCGCATGGCGCTGGGGCCCCTTGGTGAAAACAGCGGCAGCAAAAGCCGGTGCTACAAGGTCATCTACGACGATGTACTGGTGGTGAAAATCCCCATCTACCCGATCCGGGATTTTGACGAGTATATCGAAAGCATCAACGCGGAACGGCGGATTGTCGGTGTCCTCTCTCCGGATATTGAATGTATCGCCCCCGGCATTGCCGCCATCCTCCGGAAAATACCGGGCTTTGAGGTCGATCCCGACCAGACGGGTATGGCCCTGGAGATGAGCTATATCCGCATCCTGAAGAAGTCGCCCTGGCTGCAGAGTCACCTGAAGATCGGCGAGAGTTTCGCCTTTTTCATGAGCCTGTCGCGCCACGCCTTTCTCGGCAATGTCATTCAGCGGATGCACGATCTGCCGTCGCGGCTTCACGAGGAGATCGCCAGCCAGTTCGATATTCTGTGGAACCTGATGGCCTTTGAAGGAATGTACGGGCCCGAAAACAGTTCCATTTTTTTCAGCATCAACGAAATCTACAATGAATACGAAGAACAGGTCAATGCCCTCCTGCGGGAGCACAGGGCCAATGTTTCCGCCTTTGCCTTCAAGCGCAAGGAGTGGTTTCTGTTCCAGCTCGCCGGCAGGGAAATCGAATCGGGAAACCACCAGAACCTCACCCCCGCCTTTTTTGACGGGCTCAATACCCTGTTCGAGAACCTCTTTTCCGTCCATTCCCGGGACATCGAAGGCTACCGCGGGATGATGCGGCAGTATGTCCGGGAGAAGATGTTCAAACAGAACCGGACCCTGTTCAAGAATATCATCAGCAGTGTTCTGGATCTGCTCTACTGGCTCCGGGTCAAGGGGGTCAGCATCCGGGATCTGAAGCCCGACAACATCTTCGTTATCGGGGATACCATGCTCCAGTGCGGCGGAGAGTTCGCCCTGGGGCTGATCGACTTTGAAACCTCGCTCCGCTTCCGCCCCCCCGCCGGGCAGACGATCCAGCAGCCGATGCTGGCCGGCACTCTGTCCTATTCCACACCGTCGCAGTTTGTCCGGAACGGGGTCCTTTCCGAGACGCTGGGGGATCTGCCCCGGCTGTTTCATATCCAGGACTGGCATGCAGCCATGGTCATGATCTATTTTATCGTGACGGGGGAGCGCCTCTTTGACAGGGCACGCCACAATGTCACCCATGTGGCCCGCCTCATGCAGCAGGCCGGGGAACAGGACGAGGGGGATCACGTAAAAACCTTCCGTGAGATCAGCCGGATATTCTGGTATCATGCAACGGCCGAATTCCAGGAGAAGATATCCCGGCGGGAGGACTACCTCAAGTCGATCGGTCTTCCGATTCTGCAGAATGTCAAGGCGATTCTGAAGGACATGGTGCTGACCGGCGGAAGCGGGGAAGTCCGCAGAATGAGTGCGCGGATCGACGGGCAGAGCTATTTTATCAGTGGACGGAGCCGAAAGGATCTGCTCAACTCTACCGCCAAGACCATTGGGCGGTGCCGCCGGAACTGGAAAGAAGGCGTCAATGTGCCGGATGCCCGGCCGGAAATCCGGAAAGGAATCATTGTGTTTCTGCAGGAACTGGAAGAAATCAAGCAGCGGGTGGAGATATGGAGCCGGATGAAGCGGCTGCTGGAACAGGACGTTCCGGTCATTTCCATCCACGATCTGCTGGTTCTGATGTTCAACGGGGTGATCAGCACCATGTACAGAGAGGAATGGGGAAAACTGAATGAAGACGTGCTGACCCTGGAGAAAGAGGGGATCGGCGGACGTGACCGGCGCGGCGCCTATGAAGAAACCGTCTCCTATGAGCCGACCGTCTCGTCGGCGCTGGATGAAACCCTTTCCTACGAGGAAACCCTCTCGTTTGAAAAAACCCTCACCCCGGATGATGTATAACCGTTCGGAAAATATAAAGAGATATTTCTGCCGGATGACCGGCAGCAGTACGACAGAAAGAAAGGAAACCGTGTTATGGACAAGAACGATAAAATGGCGAAGATCACCCCGGTCCGGCTCGGACCAAAAAGCCGGTTCAAGTTTCAGTGCCACAAAGGGGTCAGCTGTTTTACCAAATGCTGCCGGGGGATCAATATCGCCCTGACGCCATATGATATCATCCGCCTGAAAAACCGGCTTGAAATCTCATCCGAAGAGTTTCTCAACATCTATACCGAGGTGAAGATCCTGGAAAAGACGGACCTCCCCATGGTGACAATGCGGTTGCTGGATGACGAGGAGCAGTCCTGTCCCTTTGTACGGGAGGACGGCTGCCTGATCTATGCCGACCGGCCCAGCACCTGCCGCTATTACCCCCTGGGGGTTGCCACCCTGACCCACCGGGAAGGGGCCGAAGATGAAGAGGGGTTTTACTTTTTCGTGAACGAGCCCCACTGCCGGGGATTTGAAGAGGAAAAGGACTGGGATGTCGTGGAATGGCGGCAGGACCAGGGGGTCGATATCCAGGATGAAATCAATGCCGGATGGACCGATCTGGTGGTGCGGAAACGCTCTTTTCCCGCCAATATTACCCTGACGGACAAGAGTAAACAGCTCTTTTTCATGGTCAGCTACGACATCGACCGGTTCCGCCGGTTTGTCTTTGAAAGCCCCTTTCTGGAACGCAACAGTGTGGACCCGGAGACCGTGGAACGGATCCGGAACGATGAAATTGAACTGCTGAAGTTCGGCCTGGAATGGCTCCGCGGTGTTCTCTTCAACTATGAAAATTTCGAGGTGGATGCGGAAAAACAGAATGTTTCCGCACGGCAGAAAGCCTGATTCCGGTTTCCCTGTCTGGGGGAACATCATCCCCCGGTTCCGTGCATGTCCGGACCGGGGGATTTTTTATCAGTAGCCGGTATAATAGAGGGATTTCAGAAGGGAAGGATCATTGAGCCGCGCTTCGATGTCGATGTTGAAAAATTCGGCTGCCGGTTCAAGGATATCCGGGGTTTCGGACCAGACCTTCCGGGCGGCGTCCAGAACGACATGGATCCCTTTTTCGGACATTTTCCCCAGAGGAGGCCGACAGGGGCCGGACGGCATCCCCAGGATCGCCATCAGGGTTTTGACCGGCAGCGGGTTCCGCGCCCGGCAGAGGACATCCCCGTAGGGGGTGGACTCATAGGTCTTGACCGCCACAAGGTTGAAGATCGGGGTCAGGGCCTGTGAGAGCCGCCGGGCCGCTTCGGTTTCACCGGAGACCATCAGCCGGACCATGTCGGCCACGGCGCGGGGGGCGATGTTGGAACCGACGGAAATCACCCCTGCCGCCCGGATATCGGGGTCGGCCATCATGTCGAAGGTGAGGCCGTCGTCCCCGGAGAGAATGGCAAAGTCCGGGCCGCAGCAGGTACGGGTCCGGCGCATGTTTTCGAGGTCCGCCGTCGCTTCCTTGACGGTGGAGACATTTTTGAAATCCCGGTGAAGGAGGGCCAGATCTTCCGGCAGAATCTGTGCGCCCGTCCGGCCGGGAATGACATAGGAGATGATCTCCAGATCGGGAAAGGCCCTGGCGACCGGGCTGACATACTCCCGGCGGATCTCCAGGGAACTGGGACCGTTGTAGTACGGATCCACCAGCAGCACCGCATCCACACCGGCACCCGCCGCATGCCGGGTCGCCTCCAGGGCTTCCTGGGTATTGTTACTGCCGGTCCCCGCGATACACCGGCATTTTCCCCTGACCTGAAGCGCCACTTTTTCAATGACATCGTGGTGTTCCTGCCATGTCAGCACGGGGCTCTCTCCGGTCGTCCCGACGGCCAGTACACCGCTGATCCCGTTCTGAATCTGGAAATCGACCAGACGCGAAAGCCCCTCGTAATCCACATGGACCGGGTCCGCCTGAAAGGGCGTAACCAGCGCCGTGTAGGTGCCTGTGATCATAAACTTCCCCCTTCTGTCTCTATAGATGGCTGAAGAACATTCGGCTCTTCATGGCTGCCGGTGAACATCCGGCCCCGTGGACGGGCTGTTGTGGATGGGGCAGCATGAACAGATATACAGTATAACCAAATTCCAGTAGTATGCAGAACCGCCGGTTCTGTCAAGATACTTTGTCGTGATTTTTCCTTGACAATCGGCCTGTGGTTGCCATACTTACACCATACCGAATTGTATGGAAAAAAACAAAAAAATCAGAGGTAAATGATTATGCCAGTTGCAAAAAATGCAGAAGAGTTCATCGCCAGCCAGCGAGCCAATATTGCCAGCAACCCTGACTGCGGGACCAGTTATTACAATCTGGCCGTCGCCCTGCTGGGGCAGCAGAAATTTGATGAGGCCGAACAGGCGCTCCACCGGGCCATCGACTGCAGCCCCGGCCTTGCAGAGGCGTTTGTTCAGCTCGGCGGACTCTGTTTCCGCCGGGGAGACCTGGACGGCTGCCTGGATTACAACAGAAAGGCGGTCAAGGCCAAACCGGGATTTTCCGAAGGCTGGGGCAACATCGGTTTTGTTCACCTGCAGCGGGGGGAAGTCGATGAGGCCATCACTGCCCTGGAAAAGGCCACCACATTCAATTTCCGCTTTGTGCAGGCCTTCGCCACCCTGGCCAATGCCTACCTGATGCGCGGATGGGTAGACAAGAGCATCGAGACCGGCCTCAAGACACTGGAACTGGCGCCGGAGTTTGCGGTCGCCCATAACAATCTGGCCATCGCCTATCTGGAAAAAGGGGATTACGCCAAGGCCGTGGAACACTGTGATCTGGCGCTCCAGTATGGCTACGACGTTCCCGAGGGGCTGCGCAAGACCATCGATGAATACCGGTAGGTCATGACCGCCGCCTT
>JBEPXL010000191.1:0-5462 GCA_041641935.1 Desulfobacteraceae bacterium
GCCCCGCTGGCGCTGATGGAACTGCAGGAGATGGCCCGCACCCTTTCGGACCAGTATTATCTCAAATTCTACATGGGAACCGTCAGCCTGGAACTGGGTGATCCGGAAAGCGCGCTGAACTTTCTGAAGCAGGCCCTGGATCTGAATCCCGCCCGGCAGGACATCCCCAGCATCTATTCCTACATGGGCGTCTGTCTGAAAGAGATGGAACAGTACCGGGATGCACTGGCGGTGCTGAAGAAAGGCGCATCACTGGACCCGGACCGGCCGGATATTTTCAATCTGATGGGTTTCTGCTATTTCAGGCTGAAGGAGCATGAAAAGGCGATCCGGTGCTTTGAGACGGTACTCCGGATCAATCCCGGTTCCGCTATCGACTATGCCAACATTGCCACGAACTACCGGGAAATGAAACAGAAGGAAAAAGCGATCGAGTACTATCAGATTGCGCTGAGCCTGGACCCGTCCATCGAATTTGCACGGGACAGCCTGGAACGGCTGATGGCCTCCTGAATCCCCTTGACAGGCTTTCCTCCTTCGTAATAGAGAAGACGGCAGGTCGTTGACATGATTCATTCAGCAGGTCTGCCGGCCACAATGCCCTCATCCGCATACCGGCGATGAGGGGCTTTGTGGCTTTTTTTGTGATTGACGGAAAATGGCGGAAGGGGTTACGGTAGCGGCTGTCCACTTTTTTGAGGAAAGGAAACAAAGAATATGCCGGAATTCAGTTTGAATTGGATATTGATGGCTGTACTGGGCGTCGGTGTGGGTATCGGGGCCTCCTTTTCGGGGCTGGGGGGAGGTTTTCTGATGGTTCCCCTGCTGCTGTTCATGGGATTTGAAGCCCACCGGGCGGTCGGCACCTCTTTTCTTGCCATCTTTGTCATCTCCATCTCTGCCCTGATCGCGCACAACAAGCTCGCCAATGTCGATTATCTTTCCGGCATTCTCCTGGGGATCGGTGGTATTGTCGGGGCGCAACTCGGCGCGCGACTGGTGGAGCACGTCTCCACCGCCAGTTTCAAAAAAATATTTGCGGTAATCCTTCTGGGGCTGGCCGTCTATCTGTTTGTACAGGATTAGGGAACCGGCCGGCAGATCTGCAACTTCTGCAAATCTTCTGAAATCCCGATAATAAAATTCATATGACACAAAAAACGCCCATCGCCGTCGTCGGGATGGCCGGTATTTTTCCCGGCGCTCCCGACGTGGAGACATTCTGGCAGAACCTGATCCACAAACAGTCCGCTGTTGTTGGTGTGCCGGAACACCGGTGGATTATCCCGCCGAAGGCCGTCCTCGGTTCCCGCCCGCAGCCTGACCGGGCCATTTCCGGACGTGCCTGCCTGATTCGTAATTTCGACTTTGATCCGAACGGCTTTGATTTGCCCGCAGACCTGCTCCGGGAACTGGACCCCCTGTACCAGATGGTTCTCCAGACCGGGCAGCGGGCTTTTTCCGGCTTTGTCAGTGATCCGGTCGCCAGAAACCGGATACAGGTCTGTCTGGCGGCCATTGCCCTGCCGACCGATGCCGCCTCCGCCCTGACACGAAAAATTCTGGGTACGGCATTTGAAAACCGGCTTTTCGGGCGGAATGCGCCACTGCCGGCGCTCACCCGGTCGGAATGCATTTCCAGCCGGGTTACGGGTCTGCCGGGTGCGATTCTGGCCCGTGCGCTGGGGCTGGGCGGCGGCAGTTTCACACTGGATGCGGCCTGTGCATCCTCCATATATGCGGTCAAACTGGCCTGTGACGAACTCCGGGCCGGACGGGCCGACGCGGTTCTGGCGGGCGGCGTCTCCCGCCCCGAATGTCTCTATACACAGGTCGGCTTCAGCCAGTTGCGGGCGCTTTCGCCCACTGGCCGGTGTGCGCCCTTTGACGCCACAGCCGACGGTCTGGTCGTCGGCGAAGGCGCCGGTATCCTGGTCCTGAAACGGCTGACGGACGCGCTCTCCCACGGTGACCGGATATACGGTATCATCCGGGGCATCGGCCTTTCCAACGACATGCGGGGAAATCTGCTGGCCCCGGACAGTGAAGGCCAGGTCCGTGCCATGCAGAATGCCTACGCCGAAGCCGGATGGTCTCCCGGCGATGTGGACATGATCGAGTGCCACGGGGCCGGAACACCGGTGGGCGACGCTGTGGAACTGAACAGCCTCCGGACGCTCTGGAAAGACATCGAAGCTCCGGAAGGCCGGTGTGCCATCGGTTCCGCCAAATCGGCGGTAGGCCACCTGCTCACCGGCGCAGGGGCGGCGGGTATGATCAAAACCCTGCTGGGAATGCACCATGAAACCCTGCCGCCGTCTCTCAATTATGCCCGACCTTCAAAAAACAGTCCGCTCCATGACAGTCCCTTCCGGGTTCAGGCCGATCCGGCTCCCTGGCCGCTGCGGAACGAAACCACACCGCGACGGGCAGCGGTCAGCGCCTTCGGCTTCGGCGGCATCAACGCGCATCTTCTGTTCGAGGCCCCCCCGGAACAGGGGAGCACGGTCCCGATCCCGGAATCAATCTCCCTTACCCCCCCCGAACCCGAAGTCGCTCCGCCGGTCGCCATTGTGGGCATGGGAGCCGCGTTCGGCCCCCTGACATCCCTCCGGTCGTTTCAGGAAGCGGCACTGAACGGCCGTCCGGCGATACGGCAACGTCCGGTGCACCGCTGGAAAGGGGCGAACAGCGAGGGAGGAAGTCATCTGGAGAATTTCGGAGAAACCGGCGGTTATCTGGCGGATGTTTCCCTCCTGCCCGGTGAATTCCAGATTCCGCCCAATGAAATACCCGACATTCTGCCCCAGCAGCTTCTGATGCTCAAGGTGGGGGCGGCGGCCATGAAAAACGCCGGATTGCCGCTCCGGGAATACCGCCCCCGGATGGGGACCACCATCGGGATTTCCTTTGACATGGAAGCGACCAGTTTTCATCTCCGGTGGAATCTCCATAATGAGGTGGAACGGTGGAAAAAAGCCCTCGCCATCGGTGAAAAACCGGCGGAAGAGTGGCTTGCGGAACTCCGTGAAGCCTGCGGACCGCCCCTGACACCGGCACGGACCCTCGGCGCTCTCGGCGGTATTGTCGCCAGCCGGATCGCCCGGGAATTCCGCTTCGGCGGCCCCAGCTATGTGGTTTCCGGGGAAGAAACATCGGGCATCCGGGCACTGGAAATCGGTGTCCGGTCTCTCCAGCAGAAAGAGACGGATGCCTTCCTGACCGGCGCCGTTGACCTGGCGGGTGATGTGCGGAACATGGCCGCGCTGTCCGGGATTCAGTTGCTGGTGCCGTCTCATGCGGGAACATCAGGAAGCGGGCCGGAGGGGCATTTCCCCGGCGAAGGCGCAGTGGCGCTGGTGCTGAAACGACTGGATGATGCCGTCAGCGATGGGGACCGGGTGTATGCGGTTATCAAGGGCATGGGGAATGCCAGCGGCGGTGGTATCACCTCGTCCCTTCCCGATGGGGACGCCTGTGTCCGTTCCCTGCAGGAGGCGTTATCGGAAGCGGATGCAGCGCCATCCGCCATCAGCTATGTGGAAACCTGCAACGCTGGCCCATACGATGAACATCATCCGGAAGCCCTGGCGCTGCGGACCGTATTCGGAGACAGAGATACACCCTCCCGGCGCACGGGAATCGGTTCTGTGCAATCCGTCATCGGCCATACCGGTGCGGCATCCGGTCTGGCCTCCGTCGCAAAGGCCGCGATCTGTCTCTATCAGGAAATCCTGCCGCCGTCTCCGGCCTTTCCGGACGGATACACGGCCGCTCTGCCGGGGTTTCACATTCCGGCGTCTCCCCAGTTCTGGCTCCGGGACCGCGCCGACGGACCCCGGCGATCCTGTGTTTCCGCCCTGACCTGGGACGGCAGTGCTTCTCACGTCATTCTCGAACAGGCGGAAATGCCGTCCGTCACCGCGCAGGCGTTCTCCGCACCATTGATGCGGGAACGGCGGCGGCCGCTGGGATTTCATGGCGCCGGACTTTTCGTTGTCGAAGGCGATACCCCGTCGGAACTCCTCGAAGGGCTGGATGATCTCAGCTGCCATATCCACCGGCATCCGACAGCGCCGATCGATGCAACCGCACGGACCTGGTTCACCGGCGGGCATGGAACCCGGACAGAAAAAGCACAGGCCGTCTCTGTCATGGGCCGGGACACGCAATCACTGGAGCAGTGGATTTCAGCGGCACGGGAAGCGGTTCAATCCGGTACCCCCCGCAAGATGATCGGTCCCGGCGGTGTCTGCTATTTTCCGGAACCCCTCGGCCCCGGCGGAGAACTGGCTTTCGTTTTTCCCGGTTCCGGCAACCATTACCTCGGCATGGGCAGAATCCTCGGTATCCGCTGGCCGGAAGTGTTCCGGGAGATGGATGCGGAAACCCTCCGGCTGAAAACCCAGATGCTTCCCCATATCTATATGCCCTGGCGGCGCTCCTGGAAGCCCGGATGGGAAGAAGAGGCCCGGGAGACGCTCGACTCCGATCCCGTCTACATGATCTTCGGTCAGGTGGTTCACGGCGGCGTGGTCACAAATCTCGTCCGGCGGTTTGGCATCGAACCGTCCGCCGTCATCGGCTACAGCCTGGGGGAATCCGCCGGGTATTTCGCCACCGGGGCCTGGCCGGAACGGGGGGAAATGCTCAAGCGGATGCAGGCCACCGATCTCTTTTCCACCCGGCTTGCCGGTCCCTGCCTGGCAGCCCGGAAGGCATGGAACCTTCCGGACGATGAACCGCTGGACTGGCGGGTTGCCATGATCAACCGGGCCGCGGACCGTGTGCAGGACATTCTGCCGGATTTTCCCCTGGCACGCCTGCTGATCATCAATACACCGGAAGAATGTGTCATCGGCGGACACAGGGACCATGTGGAAGGGGTCATCCGCCGCCTCCGGTGCGATGCGTTCTATCTGGAAGGCGTGGTGACGGTTCACTGTGAAACCGCGGAACCGGTCGCGGATGCCTACCGGGAACTCCATGTATTTCCCACGACACCACCGGAAGGTATCCGCTATTACAGTGTGGCACACGGGGAAGCCCGTGCGCTGACGGCGGACAGTGCCGCCGATTCGATTCTGGCCCAGGCGCTTCATGGATTTGATTTTACCGAAACGGTAGAACAGGCGTATCAGGATGGCGTCCGGATTTTTCTGGAAATGGGACCCGGTGCTTCCTGCAGGCGAATGATCGACCGGATTCTGGGGGAACGTCCTCATTCGGCCATCTCCGCCTGTGCCCGGGGGGAAGCAGATGATCTGACCCTGCTGAAAGCACTGGGTACGCTGATCGCCGAACGGGTTCCGGCAGACCTGTCCCCGCTGTATGGGGAAGATGCCTTTCCTGTTGAACTGCTTTCAGCAGCCGATACGGATTCTTCCGCCCGGAAACGAACCGGCGTCAAACCGGTCAAAGTGCTGGTCGGCGGCAAAGCACCCGTTCCGTCTCTCCCTTCA
>JBEPXL010000191.1:5472-6600 GCA_041641935.1 Desulfobacteraceae bacterium
GAATCTCCGGAATCGGAACCACTTCAGCAGAATCAGGAACCGTCCGTTTCACCGTCCGGATTTCAGCCGGAGACTGCAACTGACGTGCCTCCGGGCAGACGTTCCCGGAACCGGCAGACGAATCATCCGCCTGCGCCATCTCCACAAATCCATGCGGGTACAACAGAACAGCAGGACCATATATTCCAGGCTGCCGCACGGAAAGACATGCCGCAGGAAGATTATCAAGCATCCGAATTTAATGATTTTTCCCCGGATACCGACTCACAGCCGCAAGCGTATCCGCCGGGAAACCCGGACTTGGTCAACCCGCTGGACGGTCTCATTGCCCCCATGACCGACAGCATCGCGGCCACCGCCGATGCACATCGGGAATTTCTCGCCTTTTCCGATGAGCTGACACGGAATTTCGGCCAGACCTTCGCCATCCAGAACCGGCTGATCGGCATGATGCTGCAGCAGGCAAAGGAATCGGGCGGAGATGTTCTGCCTTCCGCTCCCGATCCGTCCCTTTTCTCCCCCGGAGCAGCAAGCCACCATTCTGCACCCATAGAACCTGCTGAGAACACTGGGATTTTCCTGCCGCAAACACAGGATATGACTCTCTTCGCTCCGGACGGAAACCGAGGAGAACCAGTCGATTCAGCCACAGAACCGGAACCGGCTTTTTCCCGTGAACTGTGCATGGAATTCGCCGCCGGATCGGTGGCCAGGGTTCTGGGGCCGGAATTTGCCGCTGTGGATACCTACCGGGCGCGGGTGCGTCTGCCGGATGAGCCGCTCATGCTGGTGGACCGGATTCTCACAGTCGAGGGAGAAAAAGGCAGTCTCGGCGCCGGACGCGTCGTCACCGAACACGATGTACTGCCGGGGGCGTGGTATCTGGACGCGGACCGGGCACCGGTCTGCATCTCCGTGGAGGCGGGACAGGCGGACCTTTTTCTCTGCTCCTGGCTCGGAATCGACCTGCAGGTCAAAGGCCGGCGAACCTACCGTCTCCTTGACGCCAAAGTCCGGTTTCACCGCAGCCTTCCCCGGCCGGGGGATACCATCCGGTACGAAATTGAAATCGACCGCTTTGTCCGGCAGGGGGAAACCTGGATGTTCTTTTTCCGGTTCGAGGGCTAC
>JBEPXL010000192.1:0-6577 GCA_041641935.1 Desulfobacteraceae bacterium
CACCAGGTGGGCGTTGTCGATGATGATCTCTTCCCCGGCGGCCAGATCGAGGGGATGAATCGAGCCGTAGGAGCTGACAAAGAGGGTTCCCTTGCCGCTGGCCCGGATGACGAAAAAGCCTTCCCCGGAAAAGAGCCCCTTGGCCAGATTCTGCATCTTGGTGGTAATGGTAACGCCTTCGGACCCGGCAAAAAAGCCGTCCTTCTGGAGGACATAATTGTTCATGCCGTCCAGTTCCAGTTCCATGATGTCCCCCGGAACCGCGGGGGAAAGATAGACATCGCCGGGGCCGTGTTCGGCATGAAGGGTCTGGAAAAAGAACTTCTCCCCGGAGAGCATCCGCCCCAGCCCGCCCATGAGGCCGCCTTCCATTTTTCCTTCCACCCGCACATTGGCGCTCATGGCCACCATGGCGTCGGCCTCGGCCTTCATCCGTTCATTGGCCGCCAGGCGCACCTTGAGCATGGTAAATGCGCCCCGGTGCAGGAACTCGAACTTCTGATCCGGTGCAGATGATGCAGACGGGGTGCTTTCCTTTTTCTGCCCCGGTTCTTTTTCCGCCAGTCCCTTACGATAATCCGCAAACATGTCGTCGCCCATTTCGTCCCCTCCTTGTCTGGTTGATGTCATCCGATTGCCGGACAGACCCAGCTCCCGGCCTCTCCCCGGTACGGGGAGGAGTTGAATATAATAACAGTACCTTGCTGCACTGCCGGACAAATCTGATTCCCCCCCTCCTTCAGGGGGGGCCGGGGGGGAGGTCTGCGGCAGTCCCCTCCCCGGCTATCTCCGGATTTCCCGAACATCCCGCGCGTCTGCGGGCGGGCGGGTATTGCTGTAGTGCCGGACACCGTTTTCGTCCAGCCAGGAATAGAGTACCTCCGGCTTTCCGGGCACGTCGCCGGCACGCTTGAACATCCGCGTCGGATTGAATGTCTCTTTCATTTCACTGACCGTCTTTTCAGACGGCAGCACCGGTTCGGCTTTCGACCGGATCCCGTCCAGCAGCGAGGAAGAATCCCCCGGCTCATCCGGCAGGACCGCTTCGAGCGGTGAATCGCCACTCCGCAGATGCCGGTCCAGAAACCGCCCCGCCTCCGGAAAACGGCGGTGGAGCGTCCCCTCATGGTACAGGTATACAAGACCGCTCACAGCGATCATCAGGATCGATGTGACGATGATGGTGGTTTTACTGTTCATGGTCGGTATTCCAGGTGAATATGTTTGACGTTTCCGTGTCTGATCCGCTAATGATATATCTTTGCGGGATCATCTTCAATATGCAGCGGAAGGATTATCCCACGTTCGCCATCAAAAATCAATTTCGTCTTTCAGAAGAAGGGGCAGCAGATGAAGGTTGTTTTTCACGAGGAGTTCTTTTCGGTCTACACCTCTGACCCGGCGGCGGCGCGGAGCCGTCTGGAGCCGGTTGTACGCGCCATTGAAGATCAGGTGGAGTTTATCGAGGCGGTTCCGGCAGATGAGGCGGATATCCGGGCGGTGCATACGGAGCGGCACATCGAATCGGTCCGGCAGCGGGGGCTGTACGACATTGCCGCGCTGGCGGCCGGCGGGGCCATGCAGGCCGCGGAAATCGGCCTGACCGAACCCTGCTTCGCCCTGATCCGTCCGCCCGGACACCATGCTTCCATCGACTCCTCCTGGGGCTTCTGCTACTTCAACAACATGGCCGTCGCCCTCACCGCGCTCAAGAACCGGGGAAAGATCGACACCGCCTTTGTCCTCGATTTCGATCTTCATTACGGTGACGGAAACGTCAACACCCTCGGCGGAAAGTCATGGGTGACCATCCACAATCCCGAAGAGCGGGACCGGCACGCCTATGTCCGGAATGTCGCACAGATTCTGTCGGGCACGGCGGTGGATATGATCGGCATCTCCGCCGGGTTTGACCATCATCTTCATGACTGGGGCGGCCTGCTCCATACCGAAGACTACGAGAGCATGGGCGCGCTGGTCCGGGACACGGCCCTGGGAAACGACGGCGGCTGCTTTGCCATCCTGGAAGGCGGCTACAACCATGACGTACTGGGCCGCAACGTGGCCGCGCTGCTGGACGGGCTTTCGCTATGACGGTTCTCCGCGCCGACCGCCTGACCCGGACCTACACGGTCGAAGACCGGGAAATCACTGTTCTGGAAGACGTCTCCCTGGAAGCCGAACCCGGCGAGTTTCTGGTGATCGAAGGGGCCAGCGGCAGCGGCAAGACGACGCTTCTGACCCTCCTCTCCGGACTGGACCGGCCCACATCGGGACGTGTCTTTATCGGCGACACCGACATCAGCGGACTGGACGAGGACGCCCTGGCCCCGTTCCGCAACGAAACCTGCGGGTTCGTGTTTCAGGCGTTCCATCTGGTTCCCTCCCTGTCGGCCCTGGAGAACATCATGTTTCCGGCGGAACTGAAAGGGGATGCCGATGCCCCGGACAAGGCGTCCCGGCTGATGGAACGGGTCGGCCTCCAGCACCGGAAGGACCATTTTCCCCACCAGCTTTCCGGCGGCGAAAAACAGCGGGTGGCCCTCTGCCGGGCCCTGATCAACGACCCGCAGATCGTCTTTGCCGACGAACCCACCGGGAACCTCGACTCGGAAAACAGTGACGCCATTCTGCGGCTGCTGACCGATCTCCGCCGGGAAAAGGGCGCCACCCTGGTGATGGTGACCCACAGCCCGGAGATCGCCGAAATGGCCGACCGGACCGTCACCCTGCGGGACGGCCGGGTGGTAACGCCATGAGCCGGGCCATGCTCCACCGGCGGTTCGTCCTGCGGCAGCTGACCCGGTCCGGTAAACAGGCCGGGGTACTGGTCCTCTGCGTCCTGCTGTCGGTCGTCACCCTGGTGGCCCTGAACGGGTTCCGGGAGAGCGTCAACCGCTCCGTCCTGGGCGACGCCCGGCGGCTCCACGCGGGGGATGTGATCATCCACGCCCATTATCCCTTCTCGGAACCGGTGACGGCGGCTGTGGCCGATCTGGAAGAGGCGGGCAGGGCCGAAGCGGCGCGGGTGTATGCCTTTTATTCGGTGGTCCGGTCCGCCACGGAGGAAGAATCCCTGCTGGCGGATGTGAAGGTCGTGGGACCGGGATATCCCTTTTACGGACAGGTGGAACTGGCCTCGGGGCGACCCTTCCGGGCGGTGCTGACGCCCGGCAATGTGGCGGTGGAGCAGACCCTCCTGGACCGCCTCGGCATGGAAATCGGGGACCGGCTCCGGGTGGGGGACGCGACGCTGACCATCCGGGACGTGGTGGTGCAGGAACCGGACCGGCCCGTGGATTTTCTCTCCTTCGGCCCCCGGGTCTTTGTGGACATGGCCGATCTGGAATCCCTGGACCTGCTCCAGCGGGGCAGCCGGGTCCGGTACTACATCCTGCTCAAGGCCGCTCCGGGACAGACACCGGAGGCACTGGCCGAAACCATCCGTTCCGTGGCCCTGGAAGGACAGGAACGGGTGGAAACCTACCGGACCGCCCGGTCCCGGGTGAAACGGTTTTTCGACAACTTCCTCTTTTTTCTGGCGCTGATCGCCATCTTTACCCTTCTGCTGGCGGGCATCGGCATCCGGAGCGCGCTGGACGCCTTTCTCAAGGAGAAGGAAAAGACCATCGCCATGATGAAAGCCGTGGGCGCGACCTCCTCCTTTGTGACCCGGAACTATCTGGCGGTGACGGCGGTCTTCGGCCTGGTCGGAACCCTTCTGGGGCTGGTGCTGGGGATTCTGATCCAGTACGGCCTGCCCCGCCTGTTCGGGGGACTGCTTCCCCCGCAGATTCAGCTTGTGATTTCCTGGCAGGCGATTCTGGAAGGGCTTCTGCTGGGCGGAATCGTGGTGGCCCTGTTCGCCTTTCTGCCCCTGTACCGGCTGCGGGATGTCAAGCCGACGGTGGTCTTCCGGCTGGAGACGGCCTCCGTTCCCCACCGGGGGCTTCCCTTCTATCTGACGGCGCTGACGATCCTTCTTTTCTTTACAGGCATGGTCCTGTGGCAGCTGGAGGACATGAAAATCGGGGCATGGTTCGTGCTGGGGATGGTGGGGCTGATTCTGCTGACGGCGCTGATCGCCCAGTTGATCCTCTTCGGGCTGGGGCGGATCCGGATCCGGTCCCTGGCCCTGCGGCAGGCGCTGCGGGGGCTGTTCCGGCCCGGCAATGCCACCCGTGCGGTGGTGGTGACCCTGAGCGCGGCCATTGCGGTGGTCTTTTCCATCTACCTGATCGAAGAGAATCTGGACGCGGCCTTTGTCCGGTCCTATCCGCCCGATGCGCCCAACCTGTTTCTGATCGATATCCAGCCCGATCAGGTGGCGGGGGTGTCGGAAACCCTGGGGCAGACGCCGCAGTATTACCCGGTGATCCGGTCCCGGCTGATTTCCATCAACGGGGAAACCATCGACCGGGAACAGGAACGGAAGCGGCGGGGGGACAATCTGGCCCGGCCTTTCAACCTGACCTACCGGGATTATCTGCTGGACGATGAGGCCATGCTGGCAGGCGAAACGCTGTACCGTGATGATATCGAGGGCCTGCAGGTGTCGGTGCTGGACGATGTGGTGGAGATCCGGGAGATGGAGATCGGGGACCGGCTCACGTTCCGGGTGCAGGGCGTGCCGGTGACGGCGACGGTGTCGAGCCTCCGGAGCCGGACCCGGGAATCGATCAAGCCGTTTTTCTATTTTGTGTTTCCGGAGGATTCGATCATCAGAAACGCGCCCCAGACGATTTTTACGGCGCTGAAGGTGGACCGGGAGAAGGTGGGGGAACTGCAGCGGGCGGTGGTGTCGGAGTTTCCGAACATCAGTGTGATCGATGTGACCCAGGCGATTGCGACGATGGCCGATATTGTGCGCCGTCTGTCGGTGGTGATCCGGTTTTTTACGGCCTTCAGTATTGCGGCGGGGGTGCTGATTATTGTGAGTTCGGTGCTGGCGACGCGGTTTGCGCGGATTCAGGAGGCGGTCTATTTCCGGATTGTGGGGGCCAAAAGCCGGTTTGTGCTGGCGGTGGCGGCGCTGGAGCATCTGCTGATCGGGCTGGTGAGCGCGGGGATTGCGCTGGGGATTTCCCAGATCGGGAGCTGGATTGTGAGCTGGCGGGTGTTCGAGATTTCGTATCTGCCGCTGCCGTGGGCGAGTCTGGTGATGGTGCTGGGGACGGTGGGGCTGGTGGTTCTGGTGGGGCTGGCGGCTTCGGTTCCGGTGTTGAAGCAGAAGCCGGTGAAGTTTTTGCGGGAGCAGGGGGAGTGATCGTAACAAGATGAGTAATTTCTCTTGACAGGGAACTTTTGCTGCCGTAATGGAAGGGAAAATTTCCCTGTTCTCAGAACTGGCATCACATGTCGAATGCAGATTGTATCTTGTGGATGAGGTGGGGGCTGTGCATCCTGATTGATGAAAAATCAGCTTTTGCAGGGATTTCCAATACAGCAAATGCCTGAAGGGAGGGAAAATCATGAGCTTTCAAAAAATATTGGCATATCTGGATAAAATATTTGAAGAAAATGCAGAGAAAATCAGACAGAAGCAAAAGACAGGACAACTTGATGAAATACTGACAGTTCCAAATTTATCAGGACCAACAGGCATCGGCAAGACCGCCTGTGTTAAACAGTTTGCAGAAAGCAAAGGCTTTGAACTCGTTACACTTGATCTGTCTTATCAGCCCACCAATTTCTTCATCATCTATCTCTATAACGCAATCAACAGAGTCCAACGCAATAAAGCCAAAGGCGTTCTCCTGCTGCTTGACAACTTCAATGAAGCCGACGAGGAGGCATGGGAGGTGATCAATCAGTATTGCTCCAATTTTCTTGACACATCGATGAAAGTCGCAAAGATAGATGAAAATGGCGAACTGATCGAACCGGTGACATACCAGGAAATGCCGGTCAGATTTGAAGAAATTCCGGAAACTGTATTCATTGTAGGCGAGCAGAGAGAATCGTAAATATGCCTTTCTGTGGGCACAGTCTTTTCGTGTCCACCACAGCGGGCGAATGGTGGGCTAATTGCCCACCCTACCTGTGAAAAAAACTCGCTTTGTGACGTACTGACAAGGATTCAAAACCCGCAAAACGATGCTTTTTTGAGGTAAGTGCAGATGAAAACATTTTACATCCTAATCCATCTGTTCCTCATCCTCCTCCTCTCCGGCAACGCCTTCGCCAACACCTGGCCAAACCTGCGGCACAGCAAAGGTGAAATCAACTACGAACTGAACGGCCTTGCAGACACCTCCATCACTGCCGAACGGCTGGACATCGAATTGACAGAAACAGAATATCGAAACGCCCCCGTACTGACAGCCCGGATCAGAGCAGAATATGACATTTTCCATATCGGAAAGACCAGGGACATCGACCTGGAATTCATCAGCGGCTCTTCCCATGAGTATGAACAAGTAACATTCGACGGCAAAATCCTTCCTTCCAGAGAAAGTCCGCACCAGAGAATCCCCTGGCGAATTCCTGAAATGTTTCCCGCATTAAATGGAAAACTGACCAGACGAACCGCTATGGATGAAAATACCAGAGGCTTTGTTTTTACTGCCGGCCTTTC
>JBEPXL010000193.1:0-6558 GCA_041641935.1 Desulfobacteraceae bacterium
CATCTCCTCGGAGGCTGATGCGTTCTGCTGGATGACGGTGTCGAGCTGCTGGATGGCCTGATTGATCTGCCCTGCGCCGCTGTCCTGCTCGGCACAGGCGGCACTGATTTCCTGGACCAGTTCGGCGGTCTTTTCGATATCCGGAACCAGGCGGGTCAGCATGTCACCGGCCTTTTCGGATACCGCCACACTGGCGCCTGAGAGTTCATTGATTTCGGCGGCTGCCTTCTGGCTCCGTTCGGCCAGTTTCCGCACTTCGGAAGCGACCACCGCAAACCCCTTGCCGGACTCACCGGCCCTTGCCGCCTCCACGGCCGCGTTGAGGGCCAGCAGGTCGGTCTGGCGGGCAATGTCTTCGATGATGGCGATTTTCTGGGCGATCTTCCGCATCGCCTCGACCGTTTCCCGCACCGCTTCGCCCCCTTCCCGGGCATCCTGGGCCGATTTGCGGGCGATCCGCTCGGTTTCCAGGGCATTGTCGGCATTCTGGCGGATATTGGAGGCCATCTCTTCCATGGAGGCCGACGCCTCTTCGGCCGAAGCGGCCTGTTCCGACGCTCCCTGGGACATCTGTTCGGCGCTGGCGCTCAGTTCCTGGGAATTGGCACTCATGTCATGGCTTCCCCTGGAGACATTTTCAGCCGCCTGCTTGACCTCACCGACAATATCCCGGAGCCGCCGCAGCATGGCGGTCAGCGCATCGGCCAGTTTTCCGGCTTCATCCTTCTGGTTCACATCCACCCGGGCATTGAGATCCCCCTCGGATACCTGCCGGGCGAACACCACCCCCTTGATCAGCGGCACACTGATACTCCGGGCAATGAAGTAGGCGCATAAGGCGACCAGGAGCGCGATTACTCCGCCGGCAAGGGCAACGTCCCGGATCAGCCGCCAGATCGGTCGCCGGACTTCGGATACATCGATTTCCGCCAGCAGCGCCCAGGTCGTGTCTCCCAGATCGAGGGGCGTAAAGGCGGACAGCACTAGGTTATCATTATAATCCATGATCAGATCCTGACCGGTCCGGCCGGCAAGGGCTGCCTCGGCGGCATCGGTGCGGACACTGCCCCGGGTCGGATCGTCAAAGGAGGCGGCAACCGTGTGATGGATCTTGTCCAGGTACGCATCGGAGCGCATGAGCCGGTCCTGACCGACCAGATAGGTTTCCCCGGTATCCCCCATGCCGCTCCGTTCCAGCATGATGGTATTGATGGCATCCAGGGAGAGCTGGAGGGCCACGACCAGTTCGATTTCCCCGTTGTACATCAGGGGCTCGGCGATAAAGGCGGCGGGTTCTCCCTGACTGGGGGCGTAGGGGGCAAAGTCGGAAATACCGGAGCTGCTGGTCTGGAGCACGTTCCGGACCAGGTTCCCCAGCCCGGAATCTTTATAGACCCCGTTCACGATATTGGTCTCGTAGTCGGATTCCTCCAGAACGGTATAGAAAATGCGGCCTCCGGGATGAATCAGAAACAGATCGTAATAATGGTAGACCTCGATGTATTCCCTGAAAAAATCTTTCTTCTCATCGGCATAGGAGGGGATGATTGCTTCCTCCAGATCCATCTTGGTGATGCAGGCCCAGTTGAGCCCCGGAATTTCCAGGGGGTGATACGTGGCCATGACCAGTTTGCCGGAACTGTCCGTGAAGACGTCCTGCCCTTCCCGGCCTGCCAGGGCCGCTTCGATATAGGGGGTGGATATTTCATAGCCGATGACGTACTTTCCGTCCCCCATGGTTTCCATATTGCTCCGGAAGGAGATCCGGCCGTTATGCTTGCCCACCACATAGGTTTCGCCGCTTTCGCCCATACCGTAGCGGAGACCGACGATCTCCTGCACCGGTTCGGCCGGAAGCTGGAGGGCCAGCACCCCGATCAGATCCCCGTCCTGCCGGACCGGGGCACCGATGAAAGCGGCAAACTGGTTTCCGGACGGCGCATAGGGTTCATAGTCCTGAAGGTGAATGCCGTTTCCGGCATTGCGGAAACATTTGCCCAGGGGACTGTCCCGCAGCGCACCGTACTGAAGATTCTGCCCCAGGTCAGACTCTTCCTTGACCGTAAAGACCACATCCCCTTCTTTTCCGATCAGGAAGAGATCATAATAGCCGTAGGCGTTGGCATACCGGCGCAGCCAGCCGCCGTACCGCCGTTCGACTTCCCGCCAGGCGGTTCCGCCGACCCGGCCGTCCTCGTAGACAAACGCACCGGTAAAGCCGCTCAGGGCCTGAACCGCCGAATCACTCTCGGCCAGCACCTGCACATCCGAAAGCCGCTTGCGGAAATAGCCTTCCAGATGGGATTTCTTGATCTCCTGGGCGGTGGCCAGTTTGCTGAAACCGCTGTCCCGCAGCGCCGCCACATTCTCGGTCAGCACCTGGATATCCCCGAACCGTTCCGCAAAAAACCGCTCCAGCTGTTTTTTCTTGATCTCCCGTACAGCCGTCAGCTGGGCGTAGGACTGATCCATCAGCGATTCTGTCGCCAGATGGCTGCTCCAGATGCCGACCAGAATCAGAGGAAGCAACCCCACAATCAGAAACAGGGCGATCAGTTTTGGTTTCAAAGAAACATTCTTCAATCTGAACATACTGTACCTCCTCTTGTAAGTATTTCCTCATCCCCGTCGCGTCCCCGTCGCCACGGCCCTGGATCAGAATACGGTCATTGATTCTGCTCCTGCACAATCCGGACGAGCTGGTTCATGTCCAGGATCAGTGCCACGGTCCCATCCCCGAGAATTGTGGCTCCGGACACGCTTTTGATATCCCGGTAAAACCGGCCCAGATTCTTGATCACGGTCTGGTGCTGGCCGATAACCCGGTCCACGCCGAAGCCGACCCGGCCCCCGTCGGCCTGGACGACCACCACCTTCTCGATTTCCGGCGGATGGCCATTGACCCGGAACTGGTTCCGCAGACTGACATAGGAGATGATCTCCTCCCGGTAGGTCATGATGCTGCGCTCGGCCGCCCGGTCCGCCTCTCTGCGCGCCAGTTCCACACACTCCTCCACCGCCAGGAGCGGCACGATATAGTTTTCGTCGCCCACCGTGACCAGCAGTCCGTCCTCGATGGCCAGGGTCAGGGGCAGTTTCAGTGTAATGGTTGTCCCGACGTGGCGACGGCTGAAAATCTCCACCGTCCCGCGCAGGCTTTCGACCCGCTGCCGCACCACATCCATGCCGACGCCCCGGCCCGATACATCCGACACCTCGGCGGCGGTGGAAAAACCGGGCGCAAACATAAGATTGTGGATTTCCTTGTCCGTCAGTTCCGCATCCGGGGCAATGAGTTCCTTTTCCACGGCTTTGGCCCGGATGGCATCAGTGTCGATACCGGCGCCGTCACCGGACACCCGCATCATTACCTCGGAGCCGACATGCTCGGCCGACAGCCGGATGGTTCCCTGCCGGGGCTTTCCCCTTGCCTCCCGTACCTCGGGATGTTCGATGCCGTGATCCACCGCATTGCGGATGATATGGACCAGTGGATCGTTCAACTGCTCCAGAACCGTCTTGTCCAGCTCCACCTCTTCCCCCTCGGTTACCAGATTGACCTCCTTGCCCAGTTCACTGGCCAGATCGTAGACCAGCCGCCGGAACTTCTTGAAGGTCGAACCTACCGGCAGCATCCGGATGTTCATGGTGGTATCCCGCAGTTCGGCGGAGAGACGTTCCACCTCTTCGGCAATGCCGGTCAGTTCCGGATCATCCTCGATGGAGGCTTTCCGGGTCAGGCGGGCCTGCACCGTCACCAGTTCCCCCACCATGTTGACCATGGCATCGAGCTTTTCGGCGGCCACCCGGATGCTGGAAGCGTAGCCGACCGACTGCTGCCGCTTCCGGTTCGTCTCCCGGAGATGCTGCTGTTCGATCAGTGCGGAATCCAGGGTGTCCTGGTCCACGGCCTTGGCCTGGATCAGCATTTCGCCGATCCGTCCGTTTCCCATGAGAACCTGTTCCAGCTGCTCGGGGGTGACCTCGCCCCGGTCCATCAGGATCTGTCCCAGACGGCGGTCTGCCGGTCTGCCGATCCGGTCTTCGATGCTGTCGATGGGCTGAATGTCAAGGGCGCAGTGGTCTTCGACAAAAATGAATACATCCCGGATGGCATTGATCCCCTGATCGGTGCTGAGGAACACATCCCACCGCAGATAGCAGGTTTCCGGCGACATCTCCCGGAGTACCGGCAGGTCTCCCGTCCGGACGGCCACTTCACAGTCCCCCATTGCGTGCAGTTCTTTCAGGAGCAGGAGCGGATTGTTGCCGGTCATGAAAAGTTCCGGATCGGGATGAAAGCGGATCCGGTAACTGGTTTCCGTCTCTCCGTTTTCTTCCGGATCACCACTCCCGGCGGCGTCAGGGGAACCGGAACCGGCGGATTTCAGACCGGCCGAAATCAGCATCTGCTGAAACGCCTGCACCAGTGTCCGCTCTTCTTCCGGATCCACCGGCTCATTGTCCACCATCACCTTGATCAGATCGCAGGCGGCGAGGGTCAGGTCGATGAGCGGTTTGGTCACCGGAAGTTTCCCGTCCCGGACCACGTCATAGACGGTTTCCACTTCGTGGGTAAAGGCGGCGATATTGTCGAACCCGAACATCGCCCCGGACCCCTTGATGGTATGCATGGAACGGAAAACCTGACTGACCAGTTCTGCAGAATCCGGCGTCTGTTCGAGTTCGAGAAGAGAAGATTCCAGCTCCGCCAGAAGTTCGTATGCCTCCTCTTTATAGACACTTTGATGCTGGTTATTCATAAAATGACTCCTTTTGTGTCGGACAGGCCACCGGTACGGCCTTGATTGACCGGAAGAGAGGGGTTAATGTTAAGGAGACGGTTTATCATCGTATTCTGTTTCCGGATTCCGGTTCCGGTACAGCATTTTTCATAAGAAAAAAATGAATGGCATTCTGAAATTCGAACGGCATTATAATACGAACAATCCTGTCTGAAAAGGATTTCCCCAAAAAGATGGACGTTTTGTGATATTATACCATTTTTCAGACGCCGTCGTAACGGCGAACTGTGCAAGCAACCCTTACGGAGGATGATATGAAACAACAGCGAAAAGCAGCGGTACTGGCCTCCTTTGCAGCAGATTCACTGGCACTGGGCGTACACTGGATTTACGATACAAAAAAAATTTCCGAAACATACGGCAGGGTCGAACACCTTGCAGCCCCCGGTGCAGACAGCTTTCACAGCGGCAGGACAGCAGGGGATTTTACCCATTACGGGGATCAGACCCTGGTGCTGCTGCGTTCGGTAGCGGAGAAGGGGGCGTTTGTGCTGGAAGACTTTTCACAGAAATGGCGCGCTCTCTTTGCCGATTATGATGGGTATGTGGATGGCGCCACACGAAAAACACTTGCCGGTTATGAAGCCGGAAAAGGACCGGCGGAGGCCGGTTCACCGTCCAACGACCTGGCCGGTGCGGCCCGGATCGCTCCGCTGGTCTTCCGGTACGGCGGCGAAACGGAACAGCTTGTCGATGCGGCCCGGAAGCAGACCCTTATGACCCATCAGGATGCCAACGTTGTGGATGCCGCCGGATTCTTTGCCCGGGCCGCCGACCGGGTGCTGCAGGGCAGCGCACCGACAGCGGCCATTGAAGCGGTTGCGGCCGAAGAGACATTTCAGATGTCCCCCCTTTCCATGTGGACGGAACAGGGGCTCGCGTCCAAAGACGAGGATTCGGTCAGCGCCATCAAACGGTTCGGACAGGCCTGTGAAATTCCCCAGGCCTTCTCCGGGGTGATTCATCTGATTGCCCGCTATGAAACCGACCTGCGGGAAGCCCTGATCCAGTCCGCGATGGCAGGCGGCGACAGTTCGGCGCGGGGCATGCTGACGGGGATGATCCTGGGGGCGCATCTGGGAATGGACGCCCTGCCCGGCGAGTGGGTTTCCGGCATGAACCGGAAGGATGACATTTTTCAGGCGCTGGAAGCCATCTGAGGGTTCGTCAGCCCTACCGGATTTCCGCAGCGGGAATTTACCCTTCCGCCACCTTTCTGAGCCATGCCTGGGCGCTCATCTGGACCGGATCCCAGGGACTGCTGAGGGGCGGCGTATAGCTCAGGTCCAGGTCGTTGAGGGCTTCGACCGTCATCGCATGGAAAAGCGCCGCGGCAAACACGTCAATCCGCTTGGAAACCTCGGCCCGGCGGCTGCCGACGATCTGGCCGCCCAGCAGCTTCCCTGTGGCCCGGTCGCCGGTGATCCGGATATGCATCTTTTCCGCCCCCGGATAGTAGACCTTGTGATCCCATGTCTCCAGATCGGCAGAGAGGGGGGAAAATCCGGCCCGGATCGCTTCATCTTCCCGAAGGCCGGTTCGGGCCGCCACCCGCTCGAAAATCTTGACCGACTGGGTTCCCGTGGACCCGGCAAAGGAACGCCGCCCGCCGACGGCGTTTTCACCGGCCACCCGGCCCTGTTTGTGGGCGGTGGTTCCCAGGGGAAGATAGGTATAGTCCCGCAGCAGGCGGTGCCAGGTTTCCACGCAGTCTCCGGCCGCATACACATCCGGCAGACTGGTCTCCATCAGC
>JBEPXL010000194.1:0-6553 GCA_041641935.1 Desulfobacteraceae bacterium
TCTTCCCATTCAAAGAAAAGGAATCCGGTTTACGTGATTATCTGCCGGCTTCAGCTACCCGTGACAGGTGGCACAGTCGGTCCGGTTGGTATGGCCGGGCGGTTTGACGCCTGCCGGTCCGCCGGTGTCTTCCGGCTCTTCGGAGACAAACCGGACAAAATTGAAACTGCCCCCTTCTTCCGTCATGTGGGTCTTGGCGGCGATATCGTCATGACAGGAAGCACAGGCCGAGGAAACCGGGGTAATGTTGACGTCATCACCGGGATCGGAGATATCATCGCCGGTGTCGATGGTGGTGGCCAGCACGTCCTGTGCAAGCGGAAGCTGAAAGCTTTCGCTGACATGGCAGCCCTGGCAGTTCAGCAGGTTGTCCAGCCCGGCGGGCATGATCAGATCGCTGAAATCATGTTCCGTATTGCCGAAACCGTAGACGACAATGCCTTCATCGCGGAACCCGGCGCCGTGGATGGCATGGATCATGTACTTGAAGTCGATGGTCTCTTCTTCCTTGTTGTCTGCCGTGAGGACCGGATCGTCCGGACGCCGGTTGATGTCTGTGGCGTTGGGATTGTGGCACATCACGCAGATGTCGATTTCATTGTTGCGGTTG
Organism: Desulfobacteraceae bacterium; assembly: GCA_041641935.1. Taxonomy (GTDB): domain Bacteria; phylum Desulfobacterota; class Desulfobacteria; order Desulfobacterales; family Desulfococcaceae; genus JBEPXL01. Next base: position 611 of record JBEPXL010000194.1, read on the forward strand.
TCGCCGTGGAATTCCAGTGAACCGTGGCAGTCATTGCATTTGTTGATGGAAACAATCTGCCGCCGCGGTGTGGGGTTGACATCGGTGATCGGGAAAAACTCGACCACACTCCGTACCGGAACCCGCAGATCGAATACACCGGGTTCATTGTCCGGATCGGACGGAACCGCAGGATGTCCTTCCACGGCTACTGCGCCGCTTCCCGAGGCATATTCCGGGATGGGGGTCGGTGAAACCACGGTGAAGGATCCGTCAGGATTGGCCCGGGCGACCCCTTCCGCCAGCGGATTGATGGAAACCGGCTGGGCCGGATTATTGTCGCTGTCCCGGTTCGTGAACTCATCCGACTCCCATCCGATCAGAATCGCCAGGCGGCTTGCACCGGCCGGGGCGGTGAATTCAGGATCGCTGTGAATATCATAGGCGATGCCGCCCATGGTCGGATCGGTCACAGAAAATGTCACTTCGGGGTACTGACCGGGGTCCGTATTCCGGATATCCAGAACGTTGTACTGGAACCGCTGTGCCGCAATCTGCCCCGGAATCTCATGAGACGCCGCAATCCTCTCTGCCGTATGGCAGGGGAGACAGTCACTGTTTGCGGGCTGCGGACCGGCGGTGTGCAGGGTCATTCCCGCCGGAACCGGCTCGGAAAAGCTGATATCGTCGTGGCAGGACTGGCAGTCCCTGATGGAGGGATTCGTCTTCCAGTTGTCACCGTCAGGTGTGCCGGGGTCCGATCCGTCATGGCACTTGGTGCAGTTGCGAATGTCCTGGGGATATTCCACATGGGAATAGTCGTGTTTGGAATTCCGGAATCCCCAGATGGCATATTCGCCGCCGGCTTCAACGCCGGGCAGGTCCGCTCCCCGGTGTATTTTGTGGATCATCACCGCAAAATCGACACTGTTATTGCTGTTGGCATCGACACTGCCGGGGTTGTGACAGGAGACACAGTATTCCACGGCGATGCGGTCACCGCCGTGAAATGCCAGTTTGATATGACATTCATTGCAGGATCTGTTCATCACGATATCCCGTGACGCCGTCTGGGTCAGATCCGAGCCGTCCGGAACAAAATCCAGAAACGCGTTATCGACATTGTCACTGACCTGCATGGCGATCCGGTGTCTGGCCGACGGTGTGAACGGAACGGAAACGGGATCGGTAACATCGGTGATATCAAATGAAAACCGGTAGGAATAGCTTCCGTCCCCGTTGTCCGTGAAGATCCCGCCCGATGTGCTGGCCCGTTCCGCCGTGGCCTGAATTGCGCTGTTGGCCCCGGGCACAGAGCCGGGATCACCGGCTTCCTTGACCTCAATCCGGTTGATGTAGCTTTGCCATTCGACATCGCCGGGTTCCAGCTTTGCCAGGGCAAACCGGATTTCGCCCGGATCCACCCCGGCAACGGGAATCAGCGGATTGTTCCTGTTGAAGAGTTCAAAAGAAACCATTGTCATGCCGTTGTCGATGGTGACGTCAGTGATATCCCCCGTCAGGTCGGAGGATGGCAGTGCATGGGCCGCATCGACCTCCGCGATCCGGCCCGGTGCGTGACAGAATGCGCAGTTTTCCGAGAAGGACTGCTCGACCAGCGGGGCGGCCTGATCGACCTCCCCCTGGCCGCTGCTGTCGCATCCGCTCAGGAAACATGCAATGAATACAAACAAACCAGTGCTTATACCTTTCAGCAGTGTCTTTATCATCTTATTCTCCTACCCTTTCTGAAGTGTGAAATGATTAGTTGTTGTCCTTCAGATAGAGTTCTTCATACAAGGCAATGGCCTTTCTGACGGCAAAAGCGGAACTTCGGGAAGAGATGGTCGCACCGCTGATCCCGGAAATATCCTTGCCGACTTCGACGGGATCATCGCTTGATTTACCTTTGAACTGGTTCAGAAAGCTGCTCCGGGCGATGGGACGACCTCTTTTTTCCTCATAACTGAGTACCTTGACATTTCTGACGATTCCCTTGGTGTCCAGGGCGATAATATATTTCACCGGCCCCCATTTGCCCGGTTCCGTATCCACAATGGCAACCCCGTACCGCTTGCCGTCCTGTTCCGCAAAATAGAATTCCACCTCATCTTCCCCTTCCACCTGAGCGGATTCGGAGCCCTCCTGAAAATCGACCAGTTGGCCGCCAAGCCGTTCCTTGACCGCTTCCAGTTCTTCTCCTTCGAGTTCTTTGGTCTCCTTGACGATATTCGGTTTGGTGCCGAATATCTGTTTCAGTGCCTCTTCCTCTGTCATCAGTTCAAAGCCGAAACAGGCCGTGGAAAGCATAAAGAAAATGCCAGTTGCGATCAGTACAGGATTCCGTAAAGTCTTATTCATGATTGTTCCTCCTGTTGCTATGATGGAAATTACTCTGTTTTCGGGATTGTCTTCAGGGTGGTATCCCCTCTCAAACCGGATGAGAGAAGTGTTTCCCCTGCAGCCGTGACCATCACGACTTCGATACCGGCCAGCGTGTCCGCCAGCCGGATTCCTTCCTGCGGGCCCAGAACAAACAGTGCGGTAGCCCATGCATCCGCCGCCATGGGATCCGGGGCGATCACGGTAATGCCGCTGATGCCGTCAGCAGGATAACCGGTTCTCGGATCAAAAATATGATGATACCGTTTTCCGTTTTCGGTAAAAAACCGTTCATAATCGCCCGATCCGACCACCGCCATGTCTTCCGCCTCCAGGTACCCCAGCACCTTTTCCTGCCGTGGTCCCCGGATGCCGACATGCCAGAACTGCGACCCTTTTTTCCCCAGCGCGAACACATCGCCCCCGGCATCCACAAGGCCCGAGGAGACGCCTTCCGCCCGCAGCACCTTCACCGCCTCTGCAATGGCATAGCCTTTGGCAATCGCTCCCAGATCAATCCGGATATCCGGGCGGGTCTTCGCCAGCCGGTCTTCCGAAAGGAGAAGGTGTTCATACCCGATCCGGTCAAGACGCTGCCGGATTTCCGATGGTCCGGGCAGGCGGGGGGCATCAGCATAGAACCCCCAGAGATCGATCAGCGGAGAGACGGTAATATCAAAGGCGCCCCCGGTCCGGCGGCTGACCTCTAAGGCGAAGCGGACAACGCCGAGGATTTCCGGGTCTGTGACGGGCGTTCCGTTCCGGTTGAAGTCATGGAGCGGGCTCTCCGGGTTGTGGATGCTGAACTTCGCATCGACCTCCGCCATTCGACGAAAGGCCCGTTCCATGGCCGGTACGATTCTCTTTTCGGGACCGAGGGCATGGATGGATACGAGGGTGTCCATCAGCATCCGGCTCTCTGTCTCCAGGTGATAGCGATGGAGATTCCAGGCTTTGATGCCCAGCAGCCCCGCCGCCAGGATACACAGAAAGCCCAGACCCGTTACCGCAACCTTCTTCCCTCTGCTTCGGTTTTGCCCTGCTTCAGGAAAGGCTCTCTTTTCAACACGCTGCAACAGCATCCTCCCTGTCTGTCTCTCTGCTGATCCGGCAGTTGCCGGAAGACGGATTCTCCGGGTTAATGTTAGAAGGTGGTCCGCCACCCCAGTGTCCACCGGAGATATTCCATTGACTCCGATCCGTCGGACCGTTCCGCATCCACATATTCGACCTGGGGAATAATGGTCGAGGCATTGGTCAGCCAGTAGTTGACCGCCAGACTGAGCGTTTTATAGTTGTCTTCCAGCATTTCGTCAGGTGCGGGAAAGAACAGGTCTACATCGCTGTACTTCACCAGCGCCCGCCACTGCTCGTTGAAGGTATATAAAAACCGTACGTACCAGCCTTCATCATCGGCATCCCCGGTGCTGCCGTCGGCCAGTTCCCAGCCTTCCCGCAAACGGGCCAGATACTCGCCGGAAAGATTCATGCTTTTGTAGTTCACTTCCGCTCCCAGGGCATACTGCCAGGAATCCTCGTCTCCGTCTTCATCCCATTTGCCCCACCCGAGGGAACCGAGCAGTTTCACGCGGCCTCCGAAAAGATATTTTTCCGGGGCCACATGCAGAAGAATATGCTTGTCTCCGTTATTGTCGGTGAACCGGCTGTCATTGCCCCTGCTGCGTTCTTCCCCGTTGAGGTAGGGGTAAAAATAGACCGGCAGTGAGAGCATCTCGAAATCGAAATTCTTGTATATTTCGATGCCGGTGGTTTGCCAGTCCTGCAGACTGACCAGGGCATTGTTGGCGTGGTACTGCTCATGCCACCAGGTCTTCGAGGCGTATTCAGAACTGAAATAGGGATAAAATGCCCCCACTTTTGCTTCCACATCGTAGGGATACGGCGCCCGCAGGGTAAAATAGGCTTCGTCCAGTTCAAGATCGACAGATGCATCCGAAGAACGGTCAATATCCGCCCCCAGCGCCGGCGTCGCACTTGCCAGCACATCGATCCTCGGGGCTGCCGTGAAACTGAGCCAGTCGTTCAGACCCTTGTTGAAATAAAGCCACAGTGAATTGATTCCCGCAGCAAGGTTGTTGTTCTGATCCACATCGTTTCGTTCCCCGTCGGTGTAATCCGCCAGGAACAGCTTGAAATGGGCTCCGATACTGAAATCCTTGGCCAGCGCTTCCCGGACCACTTCCCGGGCGGAGGGTTTATCCTTGATCTCCTCAACGTCATCAGCCTGGTCCGTCTGTTCCTCCTCCAGATTCTGAAGCTGCTCTTTCAACTCCTGGGTGGTCTGTTCCAGTGCCTCGATTTTTTTCTTGAGTTCCGACATCTCATTTGACTGTGCCGGTACCGTTCCCGCTGTAAACAGGCACAAGGCACAGGCACACGCCAAAGCAGCACCTAATCTCATTGTCTCCTCCTTTGTTTGGCTATATGGATATATCCGAACGTGCGGTTCGGTTCATGCCTGGCGAAATGAACGACTCCCGTCGTCCATGAGGTGTCGGTTGTCCGGTTCCCTTTCAACGGGGAATATCCGGCTGATCTGATGCGGAAGCCCTTGCCGTCGCCGGTTCCCTGTGATCGCGAACACTGGTCCAGAGGGCGCTGTCCGGCCTTGTCTCCACATAGAGACCGGCAATAAAATCACTCAGCAGCGGAACCAGATGGCGAATACGACCGGCTGTAGAAATATCGGACCGGCGCAATGCATGGCGCGCTGCCTCCCAGAGAACCGGAACGGCTGTCCAGGAAAGGGTCAGGATTTCCGCTGTTCTCTGTTCGGAGACACCCAGAATTTTCAGAGGGTACAGAAGCCGGGAAAGGCCCCGTGTCAGTTGGGCGGGTGAGGTCGTCCGCATCAGCAGTCCGCTCAGCAGGATCAGAAACAGGATGCGGAGCGCAAACAGACTGCCTGTGGTGAACCCCTCCGATGTGATGGAAACCGCCCCGTAAGCAAAGAGAATGCGGTCTCCGCTGTTGAAAAAAAGCGGCAGTAAAAACGCCATCAGAACCAGTATTTTATATCGTCTGATATGATGGACCAGAAAGCCCGGCGATGTCCGGGAAAGAGCGATCAGCAGCGCAAGAAAGAGAAAAAGCCCCAGAAACAATTGAAAGCTGCTGAATACCAGAACGACCAGCGCAAGCAGCAGGATGACGGAAATCTTGATTTCCGGAGACATGCGATGGAGAAATCCGGTATGGGCCTGATACCGGGTGAAGGAAAAGGAGGACGTGTCTCCCTGCTGTATCAATACGGATGACGGATCAGGGGAATCATTCGATTCAATCCTCCGGCACACACCGGCGGCGACCGCGCCGGTAAGCCAGCCCATCCCCACGGCCCCGTAACAGAGCCAGGGGAAAAAGAGAAAGATGCCGCTGTGTCTGACCAGGAGCAGATAGGCCAGAGCAAGCTGAATCATATTATGCGTCAGTGCGCCGACAATGCTGATGCCGATGATACTGAACCCGTACCGGCGGCGATACCGGGAAACCTGAAAGAGCAGTCCCATCACCACGGTGCTGATCAGAGCCCCGCAAAAGCTGAGAATGAAGGCAGGTGAC
>JBEPXL010000195.1:0-6540 GCA_041641935.1 Desulfobacteraceae bacterium
GTGGTTCGGATAGAGAAACTTATCCCGTCTGAACTACTCACCCTGTCTTCCCCCCAGCCGCCGCTCCAGCTTCCGCAAGCCGCCTTCCAGCGTCGCATCCATCACCACATTCTGCCCCATACTCAGAATCAGCCGTTTCAGTTCAGGAATCCGGACCCCCTGACTGCTCAGATAAACCGGTTGAATGTAGAGAATGTGATTTCCCAGCGGCAGAATAATCACCCGGCCCCGCTGGACGGTTCCCGCCCGGCTCCAGAGGGACAAGTTCCGTGCCACGTCCGTGTTCTGGTCCGCAAGGGCATTGATCTGTGACGGGCCGAACACCTGCTGGCCGACGGGAAAGCTGTAGATCCGTATCCGGCCGTAGTTGTCCCCGTCGCATCCCACCGCAGCCAGGGCACGGAGATTGTCCCGGCCGGCGGGGCGGAACGGGCAGAGAATCATGAACTCGTTCCGGTCATTTTCAAACAGGCGCAGGGTCAGGTAATTGGTTCGTGCGGACGGGTTCCGGAGGAGTTCCCAGGCATCCTCCTGGCGGTAGAATGTTTCCGCGTTGGTCTGGTGATACCGGGCATAGATGCCCATCTGGATTTCAAACAGCCATCTGGGGTACCGGAGATGTTTCCGGATTTCCGGCGCCATTTCGTCCAGGGGCCGGATCAGACCCGGAAACATCCGCTGGTAGGCCCGAATGATGGGATCATCCGGATCGGAGAGGTAGTATTTTACGGAGCCGTTGTAGGCATCGACCACGATCTTGACGGAATTCCGGATATAGTTGATCGTGCCCTCGTACGGATCGGCGTTGGGATACCGGTCCGAGGTGGTGTAGGCATCCTGAATCCAGAAAAGTCCCTTTTCGGTGGTGACGATGTACGGGTCTTCATCCAGCAGGAAAAACGGTGTGATCTTTTGAATCCGCTCCTGTATGTTCCGCCGGAAGAGAAACCGGCTGCTGTCATTGGTCCTGGTGGTATAAAAGAGGTTCAGATCACCGGTGTAGAGGGCGAGAAAGAGCCGCCGGAGTGTGCCGTTGAGGGGAATATCCCCGTTGCCCTGATAGTGGTAGGTAGTGGTCATCCCTTCCCCGTCTGAGGCGGTGATCTCGCCGAGATTGTTGGGAACAACGGCATAGGGATAATCCGCCGTGCCGTAGTAGATGGCAGGGCGGTTCACCGGAAGCCCTGCGGCGGATTCAGGGGGAATATTTTCAATGAACCAGCGCATCGGTTCTTCTCCGGCCTGGGCGGCGTCCGCCATGGCGACTCCCAGCCCGTGGGTATACTGCAGGTGGCGGTTGGGCCAGTTGTTCGCGGCGATGGAAAGCTGCTCCTGCGTGATTTCCCGTGCCCCCAGATAGACCTGCTGATAGCGTCCCCGGATGTCATACCGGTCCACATCCACATCGATGAAATCGTAGTAGGGCCGGATTCCCTGCAGCTGCTCGAATACATTGTCCAGGATTTCCCGGTCCCACACCGGAATGTTGCGGACCTGGTTCATGATGTCTTCCGTCAGAACGAATTCGCCGGGCTGCGCCACCGGAAAAGGGAGAATTTCAACCCCGTCCAGGTCGTAGGCGACAAGTGTTGCCAGGACGCTGCTTTCAATGTAGGGCCCCTGCCGCCGCAGCTCATTGGGATCGACCAGATAGGTCTGCACCTGTTGTTTGAGGATGGGAGAAAAATAATGGGCCGTCCAGAAGAACAGAAAACAGCCCGAAAACACCATCACCCAGGTAAGGCCTTTCCGGCGGTAGATCAGTACCGCAAAGGCCGCCGCCGTGGCCATGAAGGAAAGATACTGGAGCCAGATCAGGGGCACATCCACCCACATTTCCACAAATCCCGGACCCGAGAAGACCGGCTGGTGGGTTTCAATGTACTGAAGGGCATGCCGGTCCAGAATAATCCCCCAGGCTTCCACAGTGAAGATGAACAGAAGCAGAATGATCAGATGGATCTTGGCCGGAAGCGGCAGGTCTTCTCCTTTGCCGAGAAGCAGCCGGGGATGAAACCGGTAGATCACCAGCATGAAGAGGAGAAGAAAGCTGAATTCTAAAAAGAGTTCCCGCTGGATCAGAAGGTCGATGGGCAGCTCAAACAGATAATAGCTCACATCGACGCCGAAGGTGTCGTCGATAATGCCCGTCGGGGGAGTGTAGATGTAGAGCAGCAGTTCCCGCCAGCGGGGATAGAAGGGAATCACCAGCGAAATGGCAAGAACCAGCGAAATCAGGGCATACATGGTTGTAGAGGCTTCCCGGAGATGGCGGAACAGATCCCGGCGTTCCGGCGATACCTGCGGTGTTTCGGGAAAGCGGCGTGCCACGGACAGGGCAATCCGGAAATTGACGAAAAAGATGGTAAAAAAGGCGATGAGCAGCCCCGTCAGAACGAGTTCCCGGTAAACGAGGCGCAGGAAAAAATAGGTGGTATACCCGAGGGACTGAAACCACCAGTATTCAACGAGGAAGTTGAGAAACAGAAAGTTGAAGCCAAGATAGAGCAGGCCGAGAAGGACAATTGCATAAATCGACAGCCGGAGCCATCGCTGCCAGTTCTTCACCAGACAATCTCCCTATTCAACAGGTTCGGCAGGAAACGCATGATCATGCGACAAGCGGATGGAAACATGGGCGGATACGGTACGTTCCCGCAGAAACGCCGGTCCCGTATGGTTTGAAACACCTGCCGCGGGTCATATCCCCAGCAGCAGTGTCGCGATCTGGAAGTAGAAAAAAACGGCAATGATGTCAATAGAGGTCGTGACAAAGGGGCCGGTCGCCACCGCCGGATCAATGTTGAGACGGGCAAAGATCATGGGAAACAGGGAGCCGACCAGTGTCGCGACGGACATGGAGGTGAGGACCGCAATGCCGACGGCGATGCCGAGGGCCAGCAGGCTGTACTGGAACTGCGCCACAAAACCGATGAGGCCGCCGTAAATGATTCCGAGCAGCACGCCCACCGCCAGTTCCTTGCCCACCACCCGCCAGATGTCCCGTACATGGAGAAAACCGGTGGAGAGGCCCCGGACCACAATGGTGGAGGACTGGGTTCCGACGTTGCCGCCCATCCCCATGATCACCGGAATAAAGGCCGCCAGATAGGTGACCTTGTTCAGGCTCTCCTCGAACTGACCGATGATGAAAAATGCCGCGATTCCGCCCAGACAGCTGGCAAACAGCCACGGCAGCCGGATTCTCATGCTCTTGAAGACCGATTTGGTTTCCACAAATTCCGCGCCGGCCCCGGCCATCTTCAGAAAATCCTCGGTCGCCTCCTCCTTGATAATATCGATCACGTCGTCAACGGTGACGATTCCCACCAGGGTATTGGTCTCGTCCACCACCGGCACGGCCAGCAGGTCATACCGGGAGACCAGCCGGGCCACTTCTTCCTGGTCCGTATTGGTGCGCACCGCAAAGATATCCGTGACCATGAAATCCCGCAGGAGGGTATCCGGCGACACCACAACCAGCTGGCGCAGGGAACTGACCCCCACCAGCTTGCCGTATTCATCCACCACATAGAGATAGAAGGGCATTTCCACATCCATGTGCTCCTTCTGGAGGGATTCGATCGCCTTGCGGGCCGTGGTGTCTTCCCGCAGGGCAATAAAATCCGGGACCATGATACCGCCGGCGGTATCGTTTTTGTATCCGAGGAGTTCTTCAATCTGCTCGGAGCCTTCCCGCTTCATCTTTTTGAGGATGGCATCCGACTTTTCTTCGGGGAGGCGTTCGAGTATATCGGCGATGTCATCGCTGGGCATCGATTCCAGAACGGTGACGATCTCGTCGAGTTTCAGCCCTTCCACAAATTCGAGGAAGATGTCCTCATCCAGTTCGCTGAAGAGGATGCCTTTGTTTTCCACGTCCTCCAGCATGTTGAAGAGCCTGTGCTGCTGGGGAAGGGTCAGGGACGGGAAAATGCGGGACAGGTCGGCGGCATGGGTCTTGTTGACGATTTTCCGCAGGTGTGTCGAGGCGTTGCGCCTCAGGAGCCGCTTGATACTGTCGGCAAGAATTCTGTTGCGGTCGTAAGGCATACATCCCCCCTCATACACAGCACGTACAGTTGATTTCAGGCCAGGGACAGAATGACCGGGATCAGCAGTTTCGGATCGATATAAGGCCGGGATTCCGGGCTGACCAGCGGAACATTGATCACCGGAATGCCCATCCGGTCCAGGGCATCGCGCTGCACACCGCCGGGATACTGTCCGTTCGTTTCATCCACGATAACAAAATTGAGTACATCTTCCACGGCGATGGCGGCGGGATCATCTTTCCGGAGATACCATACCAGCCGCTGTACCTGCTCTGTGAGGGACAGTCCGAATGCTTCCGGATCATGGCTTCCGGTATTGGGCACGAAAATCTTCGGGCACGGGTTCCGGCTGACCGCCTCACCGACCCCTGCCGGGAGCAGGTTGGCAATGATGCTGGAGTAGAAGCTGCCGACGGGATAACAGATCAGTTCCGCGTCCCCGATCAGATCCCGCATCTTGTTGCGGATGGGCAACCGGACCGGTACGGGATTCTCGCGGGATTCGCTGGCATAGAACTCTTTAACCGGTGATGAAATCGGCGGTGCTTCCTTACCGGTCAGCAGATGCTGCCCGATGATCTCTCTTCCGTCTTCCAGTACCGTGATGAGGTGGAGGTCTTTGTTGAGAACGGGCCGGACAACCCCCCGCACCTGTACCAGCTTGGAAAATATGAAGATGATCGTATCAAAATTGCGGCGGTTGTCAAGATATCCTGCGGTCAGGATCAAATTACCGATGCTCGCCTTTTTCAGGTCAAAGCCGGGGGGCATATATTCCCGGAACAGTTCCAGGTGATGACGGATGATCTTGCGCATGGGATCAGGAATGGCGGCGACCATTTCATGCCGCCCCCGGATCATCCGGTCGAGTTCCCGGCTGAGTTCTTCCGGATCTCCGTCTTCGGGAAACCGGTGGGCAAAGAGGCGGAAAATTTCCGGATTGCCGTGGAGGCTCCGGTCGGCCAGGGCAAGGAGCCGGTTACGCACGTCACCGATAGCGGGCATCCCGAAGCCATCTCGCAGTTTGGCGGAACTGCCGCCGGAGTCGAAAGGGGTGATGATATGAATGGAGTTATGGGTATGCTGGGTCAGTTCCAGACAGGCTTCTTTCAGGGCGCTGCCGCCGCTGAAAAACAGAATCGCCGGCCCCAGGTCCGGGCAGTGACGGAAGCGGGCCAGCTTGACCGGGTTCGGCAGTTTTACGGTACGGGTCAGTTTGATCAGCATTGTTCTCTCACTACTGTACAGACAGGTTCTTTGGGTAACGGAGGAAGGCAGGTTCAGGCGCAATCAATTTCAATCCGGTCTGGAAATGCGGCTGCGATCCGGATGTTGACATATTTCCTGCCAGTCCATGTCAGACTCCATTTTGCATTGAAGAATCCGAAATTGTATTTTCAAGCGTCTTCAGCAGATATTCGGCATGGGGAGAAGCATTGCGCACTTTATCCGGATGAATCCTGCCCAGAATCTCAAAGGAATGCTTTCCTTTTCCATACTTGCCTTTTTTCTTGGTGTTCCGGGTCGCCTGGTCAAGTCCTGCGAAAATATCTTCTTTTGATACCTTCTCCACATTGGGATTGGCTGGCAGGGAATTGACGGCAAAGCCCTGCCCGAAAAAAGTGGAAAGGCAGGCCTTGTCTGCCAGAAACCATGCTTCCATGCACTGTACCATCAGGTGGGCACTGTTTTCATCTGCTGCTTGAGGCTTTTTCCACTGATCCCGATTTTCAAGGTATTTCCAGTTATTCATGCCTTTATCAACCGGCGCTTCACTGTCTATCAGAAGAATACAAAAGGTGTTTCTGCTGGAATGAACCTTCAGCGCAGTACAGAAATCCTCATAGGCACTGCTGCGATTGCCGCATGCAATAATACGCGGCATTGTACCCTTGGGAAGAACCTTTTCAAAAAACATCCGAAAGCCCGCCCTGCATTTTGATTTTACCCTTTTCTGATCTCCGCCGCCCTCAACATAAATTCTGATGTCTACCACCGGGTTCCTCCGATTTCACCGCTCCGCCATAACTCACCTAATGTGTATTTTTCCAGCCAAAGATGCAATGCTGCCGGATCGAGACGAGACAGGGTGGTGGCCCCTTCCGATTTTTCGCAGACAATCACCGCATCAGGAGTTTCTGTCAGCTCGTCCACCAGTATATCGGAATGGGTCGTAACCACCAGTTGTGTTCTTTCCGACGCTTCCTGCAGGAGCCTGGCAATATGGGGAATAATATCCGGGTGCAGTCCGAGTTCAGGTTCTTCAATGGCGATCAGTGGCGGTGGTTCCGGATGGCAGAGAATGACCAGAAGGCAGAGGAACCGAAGGGTTCCATCGGAAAGACGGGAGGCTGGTATCGGTTGATTCAGGCCATTTTCATGCAGGTACAACTGTACGGTTCCGCCGTGAATTCTGGTGGAAATATCATCAAATTCGTCATAGAAGGTGTTCAGGTGTTCCATGATCAACTTTTTGATTCGGGGT
>JBEPXL010000196.1:0-6524 GCA_041641935.1 Desulfobacteraceae bacterium
TCGGCGAGCCGACAATCACCGCCCGTGAATCGAGGACTTCGGTCATAATATCGCTCCGGTCCCATTCCCGGAGCTTCATGGGCCGCACCTCCACCCCTTCATCGTGAATGCCCGAGGCGATGGCGAGAGCCATCTGTTCGGTGCTGTGCCACATGGTGTCGTAGACGATCACGGCCTTGTTGGCAAAGACTTCCTGACGGCTCCACTGGGCGTAGGCATCGATGATTTTTTTGATGTCCCGGCGCCAGAGAACCCCGTGATCCGGACAGATCATCTTGAATTCCAGTCCCATTTCCCTGATCCGGTCGATCAGCTTCAGAATCAGGGGAGCATAAAGGAGCAGGATATTGGCGTAATATTTTTTGGCATGATCCATGACCGGGTCGCCCAGCACGTCATCAAATCCCTCATGCCCGGCATAGTGCTGACCGAAGGCGTCGCTGGAGAAGAGGATCTTGTCCTCTTTCAGATAGCTGAACATGCTGTCCGGCCAGTGGAGCATCCGGGTCTCCATAAAAGTGAGGGTGCGTGATCCCAGGGAAAGTTCTTCACCATCTTTCACCGGCTGATAGTTGAGCTGATCGGTAAAGTGGCGGGTCAGGTTCCGGTGCCCCATTTTGGAGCAGTAGACCGGTTTGCCGATGCCGATCTGTTCCATTACCCGGGGAAGTGAACCGCTGTGGTCCATTTCGGTATGGTTGCTGACCACCAGGTCAATTTTCTCCGGATCGATAATCTTGGCGATGTTGCGCATCATTTCGCCTTCGAATCCGTTTTTGACCGTATCGATCAGGGCAACCTTTTCGTCCAGGATCAGAAAGGCGTTGTAGCTGGTTCCCATGTGGGTGGAGTATCCGTGAAAGTCCCGGATATTCCAGTCGATCACGCCGACGTCATAGATGTTTTTTGCAATTTCTACCGGTTTCATGGCTCATCCTTCTCATTCAATCGTTACTGCTGATCCGCATTTTTTCTGATTCGTATGGTAACGGGTCCGAATGAAAAGCCCTTTTTGCCGCAACCGGCAGAAAAGGGCTTTTTATTTTACACTACTGAAAAATTAAGAAGGAAGTATGAAAAGTCAACTGTTACTCTTTCTCAAAATCCTCCTTGGCGGCGCCGCAGATCGGGCAGGTCCAGTCATCGGGAATATCTTCAAAAGCTGTGCCGACTTCGATGCCGTTGTCCGGGTCACCTTCTTTCGGATCATAAATATATCCGCAAATCGAACATACGTAACGGTCCATGATTTCTCCTCCTTTAGATTATTCGCTGATTTCACTCAGTTTTTTAAATTCATCCTTTGATGCACCGCACAGCGGGCATTCCCAGTCTCCGGGGATGTCCGAAAAGGGGGTACCGGGTTCGACACCGTTTTCCGGATCCCCCTCCCGGGGATCATACTCGTAGCCGCAAAGGGTGCAGACATATCTTTCCAACAGCTTACTCCTGTAGTTCCCGGATCAGATCCTTTACCCGCTCTTCAATTTCGTCCCGGACCGTCCGCATGAATTCAATTCCTTTACCGGCCGGATCGGGGAGTTCCCAGTCAATGACCCGGGCGCCGGGAACGGCGGGACAGGCCTCCCCGCATCCCATGGTCACGATCAGTTCCGGGGGACCGGCTTCCAGGGCGGCATCGATGGACTGGGGAATCCGGAAGCCCATGTCGATTCCTTTTTCGGCCATCACCTTTTCCATGTCCGGATTGATCCGTTCCACAGGGGTGCTGCCGCCGACCACGACCTCAAACTGGTCGCCGGCCAGATGCTGGGCAAAGGCTCCGGACATCTGGCTCCGGCAGGCATTCTCCCGGCAGGCGAAAAGCACCCGTTTCCGGTTCTGAAAGGGTTTCAGCAGGTCCGCAACGGCGGCCCTGACATCATTGCGTACCGAGGGATGCTTTTCCATGTCCCCCCGGTGTTCGATCTGCCAGTAGTAGAGATTCCCTTCGTCTTTTGCCCCGACGGCGTCGAAGAAATACTTGGCCGTCAGTTCAATCCCGACAAAGAGGTTCTTTCCTTTGGTCGCACCGACGGAAAGGGTGAATCCCCGGCGCATTTTCCGGTTCGGGTCGGTCAGGTTCAGCCGGTACTTCCGGGCCCAGAGGGTCTGGGTCCGGTCGATGAGGGCTTTCAGCTGGGCCGTGACATTGTAGAAAAAGACGGGTGAGGCCAGGACAATGACATCGGCGGCCCGGAGGCGGGCATAAATCTCCGGGTCCATGTCGTCCTTGATGGGGCAGAAGCCCTTTTTCTCGCAGGTGGTGTACTCCTTGCACGGTTCAACGTGCTTCTGGTCCACCGTAATCACCTCTGTCTGCGCCCCGAGCCGGGCCGCCTCTTCCAGAAATATCGACAGCAGATACTCCGTGTTCCCCTTTTTGCGGGGGCTTCCCTGCAGGCCGAGTACGCGCATAGCGCTCTCCTTAGTCCTCGCTGTGGCACTGGGTACAGGAAGTGGGGCCGGTCACTTTCCCTTCCCGCTTCATCTCCCGGTGACATTTGACACAGTGCTTGTTCATGATCTCCTTGCTCCGCAGCTTTCCGTCTGCGATCATCTGCTGAATGCTGCCCCGTTTCTGGGGAAAAAGATCGTGACAGACCTCGCACCTGTCATTGGCCGACTTCTGATGGAGACGATGGGGAAAGGGAACATCGCCCGGCGCGCCCCCTTCCAGAATCATCTGTTCAGGGCCCCGGTCCTGCTGCTGTTCGGCAATGGCAAAGGCCGCCATCAGGATCAGCCCGATGGTCAGCAGAAGAGCGCCGCTGGCTTTCATGGATAGAACCTCCTTCTCAATACGTCTCATCATACACGCCCATCTCATCTTCGGTGAGCTTGTCCCGGAAGATATAGTAGCCCCAGGTCTGATAGGCCAGGATAATCGGCACGAATACCAGCACGACGCCCAGCATGATCATGAGCGTCAGCGGGCTGGACGAGGAATTGAACGCCGTCAGGTTGTAAGACGGGTGGATGCTTGACGGCATCACGTTGGGAAACAGCCCGATCATGGCAAAGAAAATGCAGCCGACAATGGAGAGCGCGGATGAAAACCATGCCTTGAAATAGGCTTCCTTAAACAGAAAGAACTTGGTCTGTGCAAAGGCCGCCAGTACCACCAGCACCATTCCGAAGAGAATCGGATAGCTGTAGTAGTTCTGGAACAGCCGGGTTTCAAAGCGGGTTGCGGTGAGAAAGCCGATGGTAACCGCCAGCAGCAGCCACCAGAGGCCGCCAGCCAGAAGGCTTGCCCGTCGCTGCAGGTCGCCGTCGGATTTGATGGCGAGCCAGATG
Organism: Desulfobacteraceae bacterium; assembly: GCA_041641935.1. Classification (GTDB taxonomy): domain Bacteria; phylum Desulfobacterota; class Desulfobacteria; order Desulfobacterales; family Desulfococcaceae; genus JBEPXL01. Next base: position 3,301 of record JBEPXL010000196.1, read on the forward strand.
GCCCCGTGCTCAATAAACAGAAGCAGAAACAGGAGACCTCCCAGTAATCCGTACCCGTTCAGCAGGGTGAAGAGATTTCCGTGAAAGACACCGTTCTGGTCCAGGGGAATTCCCTTGAAAATGTTGGCAAAGGCGACACCGAACAGGATAGCCGGTGTAACACTTCCGGCGAAAATGCAGAGTTCCCAGAAGCCGCGCATTACCGGATCCTTTGTTTTTCCCCAGAATTCCAGGGCCACACCCCGGAAGATAAGGGCGAACAGGATCAGCATCAGGGCGGTATAAAACGAAGAAAACATGGTGGCATACAGGGTCGGGAAGGCAGCGAACGTGACACCGCCGGCCGCGACCAGCCAGACCTCATTGGCGTCCCAGAACGGCCCCATGGCACCGACCATCACCTTTTTGTCTTCTTCACTTCTCGCCATGAACGGAAAGATTGTTCCGATGCCGAAGTCGTAGCCGTCTGTCATGAAAAAGATGGCCCACAACAGTGCCCAGAGAAAGAACCAGGTAATCTGAAGTGTTGTCATAATATGCGCCTCCTATGCGTTCTCAGCGGTTTGAACCGGTTCAGGCCCTTTGGCAGCGATACGGGCAATCAGATAATAGCCGAAAATTCCCAGAAAACTGTAGACCAGCAGAAATGCAACCAGAGAGACCGCGACCTGGGAAGTGGCGATGGGAGAGGCCGCGTCGGAGGTTTTCATCAGCCCATAGACGATCCAGGGTTGCCGGCCCACCTCCGCCAGCACCCAGCCGACCTGGTTGGCGATGTAGGGCAGGGGAATGGAGAGTACCATCAGTTTCAGAAAGAGGGGGAAGTCCGTCAGGCGGTTCCGGAGGAACCACCCGATGATCGTCACCAGAATAAAGTAGGCGCCCAGGTAGATCATGATCCGGAATGACAGAAAGGAGATCAGCACCGGCGGTCGTTCATCTTTCGGGAAATCCTTCAGCCCCCGCACTTCGGCATTGATGTCGCGGAAGGACAGAAAGCTGAGGAGGCCGGGAATGGCCCCGACTTCGATCAGATTGCGTTCCGTCTTTTCATTGGGCAGGGCAAACATGAAGACCGGCGCCCGGGTGGTGGTTTCCCACAGGGCTTCCATGGCGGCCAGTTTGGTCGGCTGGGTTTTGGCCACTTCCGCGGCATGGAAGTCGCCTTCCACAGCCACCAGAATCGAAGCGACGAGACCGGCGGTGAGGGCGATCTTGAACGACCGGGTGAAGAAATCGATGTGCTGTTTTTTGAGCAGATGGTAGGCGCTGATGCCCATCACAAAGAAGGCGGCCAGGACAAATGCCCCGGCAATGACATGGACATACTGGAAGAGCGCAAAGGGATTGAAGACCACCGCCCAGAAATCGGCCAGTTCCGCGCGGCCGTCCCTGATGTCGAACCCGACCGGATGCTGCATCCAGCCATTGGCGACAATGATCCAGAATGCCGACAGGTTGGCGGCGCCGGCGATCAGCCACATGACGGTGGCATGGGCCTTCTTGGAGATTTTTTTCCATCCGAAGAACCAGACGCCGATCATGGTCGATTCCAGAAAGAACGCCGTGGTCGCTTCAATGGCCAGCAGGGAGCCGAAGACATCCCCGACATAGGCCGAGTAACGGGACCAGTTGGTTCCGAACTGGAATTCAAGGGTAATGCCGGTGACAACGCCCAGCGCGAAGTTGATCAGGAACAGCTTTCCCCAGAACTTGGTCATGGAGAGGTAGGTCTCGTCCCCGGTGCGGACATACTGGGTTTCCATCCACGCGACGAGTACGGAAAGCCCCAGCGTCAGGGGGACAAACAGAAAGTGAAACATGGTGGCGGCTGCGAACTGCAGACGCGAAAGGAACACAACGTCCATAATGTCTCCTCAAAATTTTCGTAAGCGTTCAACTTCCGTCGAAAATGAAGGGCCGCCCAACAATACAAACCTGCCTGTGCGCCGCCGCCTTCGGGGCGGTATCACACAGGCAGGTTCGGTGCAGACGGTAGATCTCATCAGAACGGGTACAGCGGAAACGGCTTATCTTGAATCGGTTGATTTTGCGCTGCCATCCAGCGAACACTTGGTAAAATCGATGGGTTTACCGCAACCACTGCAGGAATGGGGCTTGTTGAACTCATCGGAAAAAATTTCTTTCACTTCGCCGCATTCCGGACACTTGCAGGAAAAAACTTCCAGATCCCTGTAATTTTCAAATCCGGGGCAGTGCTGGGGGGTTGGTGCATTCGGTGATTTTTCCATTTCCATCTCCTCCCTTCGGTTAGTGAGTAAAAAACAGTCTGGGCAGTTAACTAACCCATCTTCTGCGCGATTTCCCTGCCATACTCCTGGGCCATCTGAATGCCGCCGCCGAGTTCGGCAGATTTGAGCATCAGAGGACCGCTGACCATATCCATCCTGAAAATGTTCTTCATGGTCTCAAATATGCGTTCCGGTGCTTCACCGCTCCAGCCGAACGCACCGAAAGCGCCGCCGACCTTTCCTTCCAGCGGTGCTTTTTCCGCCAGAAAGAGAAGGGTTTTCATCTTCTCGATCATTTCCCCGTGATAGGTGGCAGACCCGAAGACAAAGGCATCGTACCCTTCCAGGTCGGATTCTTTTTTGATCTGGTTCACATTGACCACTCTGGCCTCTTTTCCGGCGATCCGGATCCCTTCACCGATCAAATCGGCGATTTTTTCCGAATCGCCGGTCCGGGATGCGTACACAATCAGTGCTCTGGACATTGTGATCTCCCTGATTCCGGCAACGGTTATTCAAAAATGCGCCCCGGTTGTGCAGAGGGGCGTGGCGTATGGCAATTGACGCCGTCGAATCCGATGATGCTGCTTATGTTCACCCAATCGTGAAAAATTATACATAATCCATCAGAATATGCAAGATGGAAATAAATGCATCTATAATGAATAAAGGTGGTTTGTCAAACAGGCTGAAACACTTTGTACCGCTCCGGAGGACATGGTATGTGAGAAAGTACCATCCGGAAACCGGCATATCCCGGACCGCAGAAAGCATCTCTGCCGTGCATAGCCGCCCGGTCAGGCCGTGACAATCCTGCCCCGGATGGTTATGGTCTTCGTACCGGTGATGGATGTTCCGTTATAAGACAAGCCCGCATGTAACGCAAGCCGTTATTGTAAAATTGAAACTGTTCCAGCCTGCTTCACGGCCCCGCCGTTCCGGGGCCGGGCAGGAAGTGTAAGGAGAAGCCGT
>JBEPXL010000197.1:0-6511 GCA_041641935.1 Desulfobacteraceae bacterium
CTCCGCCATATACTTCCCCGCCACCGGCCCCGCCTTGAACCCGAAATCCCCCCAGCCGCAGTCAATATAAAACCCCTCCACCGGCACATTCCCGTCCATAATCGGCATCCCGTCCGCCGTAACATCTACCCGCCCCGACCAGGACCGCATAATCCGTACCCCCTTCAGACAGGGCATCAGCTCCCCCAGCGCCCACGCCTGCCGCGTCAGAAAAGAAGCCGTCGTCCCCACCGGTTCCCCCGCCGGATCGACCGGACCGCAGGTGACGATCTCCCCTTTCAGCGTCTGGTTGGCATAACACGGATACAGCGACGAGGACACCACATGATCCAGAAACGGCTTCAGCGGATGGGTCACCAGGGCCTGAACCGTCCGGACCGACACCGGCAGATCCAGACCCGCCATTTTTGCAATCTCTGCCGAATCCGCCCCGGCGGCACAGAGAACCCGTGACGTCTCCACCGTCCCCCGGTTCGTCTCGACCCCGACAACCTTTCCCCCCTCCTGCCGGATTCCCGTCACCGTCGTATCCTGATGAATCTGGGCCCCCCACGTCGCTGCGCCCTTTGCCAGCCCCCAGACGACCGCATCATGGCGGAGGGTTCCGCCGGGTGGATGAAACATGCCGCCGATGACGGGATGGACCGGATTGCCGGAAATATCCAGCGCCGGAACCAGCCGGTAACATCCCCGGGGGTCCAGCATTTCCGCTTCGACACCGAAAAAACGGGCCGTGGCCGCCTGGGTCCGCAGCCGGTTCAGGCCGGGTTCACTGTGGGCCAGGGAAAGCACACCGCACGGAAAGAACATGAGGTTGACATTCAGTTCCCGGGTCAGCCGGGGCCAGAGTTCCAGCCCTTCCCTGTAGAGGGGCAGGGTTTCGGCCTCTTCCTGGTTGGCCCGGACAATGGCCGTATTCCGTCCCGACGCCCCGGAACCGATCCAGGACTTTTCCAGCACCGCCACCGATTTCATCCCCTGGTGACGGGCCAGAAACCATGCGGCAGCCAGTCCGTGAACACCACCGCCGATGATCACGGCTTCATAGCCGGATGCCAGTGGTGTTTCCTGCCAGAAAGGTTTGGTTTTGCCGAACATGACCCTGCTCCTTCTGTTCTCCGCCGGAAATGCTACGTAAGCAGACCGATTTCACCGCAAAAGGCAAAGACCGGCCTGAAAAAGGACTCCGCCCGTGTTCTGGATGATCCGGAAATTTTGATCGCAGCCGGTTCTTCATTCTCCGCCGCAGAGGACCAGTGCCAGACGCCGCCGGTCAGCAGGCAGTCATCACCGAACCGGCTTTCCATGTACGCCGCCGAAGCAGCCCCCTCCCCGCCCCGGAAGCCTTCCCAGAGCAGGGCGGCTTCCTGCTCCGGCGACCGGTCCTTTGCGGGTATCCCCACAAGCAGCAGCCGATGCCCGGTTCCCATCAGCCAGAGATTGATATCCTTCGGAAAGGATATCCGTTCCCCTTTCGCCGTCCGGATGCTGATCCCCTTGTAGAGAAACAGGGGAAATTCCTCCGGTTCCAGGCTGCTCAGAAGCCCCCGCACGGCATGGGGTCTGGGATGCTTTTCCGGAGATTCGGGTATCAGTTTTTCCGTGAAATATGCGGTATACAGCCCGTCCAGCCGCTTTTTCAGGGTTTTCAGGTCATACCGGAAATACCGGGCGACTGACTCGACAGCGGTGTCACAGGCCGGATCATGGGGGTGGAGCCTCACACACAGGTCCGCCAGATCCTGAATGTAATCCTCCAGGAGTTCTTCCCCGGAGGCAAGGTCCGGATAGTCGAAAATCATGGGCGGGGCCGCCATGAGCTGTTCGACCTCCCGGCGGCGGCGGTCCTCGTTCAGACGGGTGATCATCCGGGTTTCCGGCAGATGGACCGGCAGGGTTTCCGACGGCTGCTTTTTCACATCCATCAGAAAACTGGCCAGGGACCGCAGGGCGTCCGCGGCCCGCTCGACCGGCGGCAGCAGCAACTGGGGAGCGCCGCCCGTCCGGAGCTTGATCCCCAGCCGGTCCTCGATCCCCTCCATCCAGGCGTCCGCATCGCCTTCACTCTGCCGGAAATGATCCAGATAGAACTGCTCCAGTTTTTCGGCGATGGTCTGCCGGTCCTGAATCGGCAGGAAGGAGCGCGGGTCGAACTTTTCGGGCCGGGCGCTCTTGTGGGCGGCCAGACAGCGGTAAAGGAAGATCCGGTCGTATTCACTCCGCAGGGGAAGATTGCCGACCTCATTCATGCTCCGGAGCAGGGTTTCCCGGGAAACGGGAAACCGGCGGATCAGTTCCGTCAGTTCCGCGCCGTAGATCCAGCTCAGTTCCCGGTGGCGGAAATCCCCGCCGAAGACTCCGGCGGTTTCGCTGCCGACGATAAAGACCATGTCATACAGAAAGCCGAGGGCGTAGCGGTTGGTCAGATGGGTGGAAAATTTCTGCACCCCGCGCGTTGCCAGTTCTCCCAGGGCCCAGGTCACCCCCAGGGTCAGGGGATTGGAGCCGAGGGAAAACCGTCCCACGTAGTAGACCGGGCGGAGGTAGTTCCAGTAGGGCAGCGCGGTTTTGTAGGTATTGTAGGCCCGGACACCGGCCTGGATGGTATCGTACATGGACCGGATGTTGTACCGCTTGAAGTCGATGGGCATCTGCTCCAGCAGAACCAGAAGCTGCAGGGCAATCCGGTTGATGGCCCGGAGCAGTTTTTCGACGCTGGTCTCCAGAAGCGGATTGGCGGAGTCGGGATTGTAGATCCGGGCGACATCCTCCATGATCGCGTGAATATCCCGGAAGAGCCGGTCCCGCTGGAATTCGCCGGCATCCAGATAGTCCCTGTTCTTGATCTTGTCAAAAATCCCGTCGGTCCGGTGCTTCAGCAGTTTCAGAACTTCCTGGTCCTTCTCCTGGATATCCGGGGACACCGGTTCGGCATGGGCGTCGCCGTCCAGGTCCAGGGGGAACTCCATCCATTCATGGAAGGTGGCCAGTTTCTGGGCGAGAGCCATTTCCTTCTTCTGCAGCAGGCGGGACCGTTTTTCCACCTCGTTTTCAAAGCTGTCCCGCAGTTCCCGGAACCGGTTCTGTTCTTCCTTCAGCGCCTCCCGCTCGGCTTCCAGGGCGGCTTCATCGGCCCGTTCCCTGCGGCGGAAGCCGAAAATACTCGCCAGCGCCAGTGCGCCTGCGCCGAAAAGACTCCAGCGGAGGAGATCCGGCAGTCCGGGCGCCAGTACCGCCACCGTCCAGACCAGTATCACACTGAGGACCACCAGAACAGTGGGAAGAATATGCCATCGGATTCGGGACATGAGAAATATATAGCCCCCTCCGTGCATCGATGCAAGATGAAAAATGACCTTTGCCATCCGGGAAACAACGTCCCGGTCGGTAGTTTTTTTGATAAGACAAATATAGTTTGACATTCCTTCAGAATCATCATATGTATCTTTCCATTCATTTACCCGTTTTTAACCATGTACCAACAGAAACAAGAGGTGCTGAAACATGATGTTGTCATCCGTTGAAACAGGCAAAACAGTACATGTTCTGGCAGTGAATTCAGGACAGGGGCTTCAGTCCCGTCTCGCCGGAATGGGGATTGTACCGGGCGTTGATCTGACGGTCGTGGATAATATTCCCGGCAGACCACTGCTGGTTTCACTGGACGGCAGCAGACTGGCCATCGGCCAGGGAATGGCAGAAAAAATCAGGGTGTCCGCGCGTACCGCACCGGTAACGGAATCTGGGGACACGCCCGCACATTGTGAAGGAGAAAAAAAGATGAACAGAAGGGTCTGCCTGCGGCAGATGAATGTCAATCAGACAGGGAGAATTCTATCGGTCAAGGCTCAGGGAGAACTGGGCCGCCGGATTCGGGACATGGGGCTGATTCCCAATACAGAAGTGAAAGTAGTGGGACGGGCGCCGCTCAAGGATCCGGTGGCGCTGCGCCTCAGAGACTTCACCATCTCTCTGAGAAACAACGAGGCGGATTACATCATGGTTGAGATTCAGGGAGGATAAGTTTTGCAAGCAGAACAGTTCACGATCGCTCTGGCCGGAAATCCCAATGCAGGGAAGACCACCATGTTCAATGCCCTGACCGGTTCCCGGCAGAGCGTGGGCAATTATCCCGGCGTCACGGTAGAAAAAAGAGAAGGAAAAGTAAAATATAATGGATGGCAGTTCCATGTGGTGGATCTGCCCGGAACCTATTCGCTCACCGCCTATTCACAGGAAGAACTGGTCACGCGGAACTATCTGGTCAATGAACGTCCCCATGCGGTGATCGACATTGTGGACGGCAATACCCTGGATCGGAATCTCTATCTGGCGGTTCAGTTCATGGAACTGGGGATTCCCCTGATCCTGGCTCTCAACATGATGGACGAGGTCCGCAAAAGCGGCAGGCAGATCGATACGAAGAAGCTGTCCGAGCTTTTGCACATTCCCGTCATAGAGACAGTTGCGCGGACCGGAGAGGGAAAAAAAGAGCTGATCGAGGAGGCGAACCGGTTCGCCAGGGAACAGGAGGGCGTGTGGAAACCGCTGGTCATCTCCTACGGCCCGGATCTGGACCCGGTTCTGCTGGACATGGCGGCGGTCATTGAAGCGGAAGGGTTCATGACGGACCGGTATCCGGCCCGGTGGCTGGCCCTCAAGTATCTGGAGGGAGACATTCAGGTCCGGACACTGGCGGAAACGGCCGGTTCCATAGGCGAAAAACTGGCGGAAATGTCCCGGAAGGTCGAAGAACACTGCAGTGCGACCCTGGACACCACACCCGAGGCGATTATCGCCGATTACCGGTACGGGTACATAGCATCGGTCACGAAACAGGGGGTGGTCACCTCCAATGACCGGAATGACAGGATTATTCTGTCGGACCAGCTTGACCGGTTGCTGACCCATCGCATTGTGGGTCCGTCCCTGATGATCGGCGTACTCTACGCCATGTTCTGGGCCACCTTCACCATCGGTGAAATTCCCATGGGATGGCTGGAAACCTTTTTTGCCTGGCTTGCCGACATGATGACCGGCCTTATCCCCGCCGGTCTGCTCCAGTCGATGGTGGTGGACGGCATCATCGGCGGCGTGGGTGGCGTGCTGGGATTCGTGCCGCTGATCATGGTCATGTTCCTGGGAATTTCCTTTCTGGAGGATTCGGGCTATATGGCCCGGATGGCCTACATGCTCGACCGGGTGCTGCGGATCTTCGGCCTCCACGGCTGTTCAGTGATGCCGTTTATCGTATCGGGCGGCATTCCCGGCGGATGTGCCGTGCCCGGTGTCATGGGAACCCGGACCCTGCGGAGTCCCAAGGAGAAGCTGGCGACGCTGCTGACGGTTCCCTTCATGCCCTGCGGGGCCAAGGTGCCAGTCTTTCTTCTGCTGGGAGCAGCGTTTTTTGAAGGGGCGGCAGCGGCGGTACTGTTCTGGATCACCATCGGTTCCTGGGTCGCGGCGCTTCTGGTCTCCTGGGTGCTGCGCAACACCGTCATCCGCGGAGAAGCCACACCGTTTGTCATGGAACTTCCCCCCTACCGGCTGCCGACGTTCAAAGGCATCTGCATCCATACCTGGGAGCGGGCCTGGCAGTATATCAAAAAGGCGGGAACGATTATCCTTGCCATTTCCATTCTCATCTGGGCCGCCATGACCTTTCCGTCCCTGCCCCAGGAGGAGGTGGTCGCCTTTGAGAACCAGCGGGCGGCAATCGAAACCAGGCTTCAGGAAACACTGACGGAAACCGAACAGGCGGCACTGACGGAAGAACTGGAGAAGATTCACAACCGTGAAGCCGAAGCGGCCCTGAAACATTCCATTGCCGGACGGCTCGGCACCAGTATGGAACCGGTGACCCAGCTGGCCGGGTTTGACTGGCGTACCAATATCGCGCTCATCGGCGGTATCGCGGCCAAGGAAGTGATTGTCTCCACAATGGGAACGGCATACGCCATGGGAGATGTGGACCCGGAATCCACGGACGGGCTGAGTAACCGGCTGCGCCGTGATCCCCAGTGGAACGTGGTGACGGCCATCAGCCTGATCGTGTTTGTCATGCTCTACGCGCCCTGCTTTGTGACACTGGTCGCCATGGCCAAGGAGTCGTCCTGGAAATGGACTTTCTTCAGCATGACCTACACCACCCTTCTGGCCTTCGGTATGTCGGTCGCCGTCTTCCAGGCGGGGCAGTGGATTCTGTCATAGGCGGACCGAAGAAGGCCGCCATGTGACATGGATGGCGGGGGCAAGCCTTATTCTCTCTGTAAACCTCTGTAAGTAAAAACCCCGTCTGCCGGATGTACACCGGCAGACGGGGTTTTATCTTTTCAAAGAAGAATCAGACGCTGTTCAGGCGTTGTTTTCCTCTCTTTTCCGGGCAAACTCATCCCGGAAGGCACCGGTGCTTTTCCGGAAGGCGGTTTTCAGTTTCTCAACCGTATCCTCGGTTGATCGCCTGAAATCCTCCGTACCCTTCATGGTCTTCTCTGTAAAATCCGACATGTTC
>JBEPXL010000198.1:0-6495 GCA_041641935.1 Desulfobacteraceae bacterium
CATGACCTGCTCCGCAGTCCGGTCGCCGGGAACCTTCCGGGAAATCACCGTTTTCCGCGGCACCAGTTCCTGAATCACAGCCCGGCTCTCCGCGTCCGGTTTTACAAAACGGACCCAGTCCCCCACTTTGGGAAAATCGGCAGGCCGGTTCGCTGTAAACAGAAATTTGCCGGAAACTTCCCCGGCAAAGCTGTCTCCGCCTGCGGCAATGATATAGAGTTGTCGATGTTCGGCAATGATCCTGCCGGTGTCCAGTCTGTTCACGATAACATCCTTTTTTCGGATTGGAGGGTATGGTTTCTCTGTACTATGTATATCCCTGTCACCGAAAATGCAACGCGAATCATTGGATGCGGGTGGGGGATGCGGGGGGGACCGGGGGAACTGATAAAGATGACCGGAGTTTATGCGGGATTGACAAAGCGAATTCCCGCGCTACACTTAAATCGTGTTCCATATATTGTCGAGGAGGGCGAAATCATGGCGAATTTGACCATTACGATTGACGACGGATGCCTGGAAAAGGCCCGGGTGCGCGCTGTTGCGGAAGGAACGTCGGTGGATTCCCTGCTGAAAGCTTTTTTGGAATCGTATGCCGGGTGGCGTGACGAGCAGGCGATGGCGGTGCGTGGAATTCTCGATTTGTCGCGCAAGGCCGGATCCAGGCGCGGGAATCGGGAATGGCGCAGGGATGATCTGTATGAAAGAGGCTGATGCTGATGCGATCTTTTTTTGACACCAACGTCCTCGTTTATCTTTTCGACACGGATGCGCCGGAAAAGCAGGAAAAATCGCGAATCCTGCTGGAAGACGAGATTCAAAGCGGACGTTTGGTGATCAGCACGCAGGTCCTTCAGGAATTTTATGTGACCGTCACCCGTAAGTTGGCAGAACCGCTCTCCATTAAGGAAGCGGAAGAAGCCATCCGTCATCTTTCAATCTTTCCGGTGATCCGGATCGAGGTTGAGCATATCCTGGGGGCCGTCCAGCGAAGTCAGGTTCTTGGGTTTTCTTTCTGGGACGCCCTCATTGTCGAAACCGCTCTTTCCGGCGGTTCAACGATTCTCTACACGGAAGATCTCCAGCACGGCCAGATCATCGACGGCTTGGAGATTGTTAATCCCTATATTTGAGCTTTCTTCTCGGAAGCGGAGTATCTGGCGGTTTGAATCAGGATGACCCCGGCAACATCCTGAACATTCTTATCCCTCCTGATTCAAGTCCTCTATATGTTGAATCAACTCCTTTGTGTGTTCAATCATATCCGCCGCCCGGTCGCCATACATTTCAAAATTCTGCAGGGCCGCTCGGGCATAATCGAGGGCATCAGGGAGGCGGCCTGCGTCTTTCAGATCATCGGCAATATTTACTCGTGTTGTTGCTGCACCGTAATAGTTTCCTGCATTTTCTTTATAGCGAATCGCTTGATTGTAATATTGGACAGCCTTATCGATTTCTCCAATTTCACCATATAGCAAACCAAGCTGATTATGTGTCACCGCCAAATCATTTACTGCATTCTCCGGAAACATTTCCAAAGCCGTGTAGAAATGGTGAAGTGCGGTATCAATATATTTCTGCTGTATTTCATTCGACTTTTGATTATCTTGGGCTTCCTTAAACCGCTCAAAGGCTACCAATCCCATTTGGCCCAGGCATTTTGCCCGTCCCTGCTGATCCCTTTCATCCCTCAGTTGAAGACTCCGCAGATACCACTGCTCGGCCTTTTCCAGATCCCGTAAAGCACTGATACTTGTATAAGCACCACCAATATTGAAGGCGCAGGATGCAGCCCCAGCTTGTTCACCAATCCTTTCGAGTAGTTCAAGTGACTCTTCAAAGGCCCAAACCCATGTTGTACTTTTCATTTCACGCTGAATATGGCCAAGCTGTTCAACAGAAACCGCTAATGATCTTATCAAATTCCACTCCGTTTCAGTCAATTCCTCCGGCAGCATTTCCATATAGGGGGCGGCCATTTTGCGATCCCATTCTGTTCTGGCTTTTTGCAGCCGCTCCGCCTCGACTAAATTTCTTTCCTCACGTGCCAGTGAGACGCGGTACCCTGTTACCAAGCTCCACTGTTTTTCCCGGCCGGTAAGAGGGCCGCCGGTGGCCGGATTCACGAAATAGGGTACGATCTCTTGCACCAGGTGCTTCCATTCGGCCCGTCGGCCGGTGTGGTTGTATAGAATTCTCAATCCTTGCATGGGACCAATAACCAAATGAAGCCAATCATTAGTACGAGCCTTTTGCCGGGCATGGAGGAGATTATGTTCTTCCCAACTCAGTGGAGCAATGATGTCGCGATTTCCGTATACATATTGTTCTGCGTAGTAATTACCTTGGTCACTCATAGCTTCTGCAAAAGCCCTTTCAGGCATCAAATCGTCCCGGTAAAAATGCTCAAATAACTTCTTGAAGAACCAGGGAATGGCAGGATGAATAGTATAATATCCACCGCCCAAGGACGTGAGCAAGCCGACTTCGGTAGTCCGGTTCAGCAGAGAGATGAGATCTTCATGGGTCTGATTACAGAGGACAGGGAGGCCAAAGTTCAACTCCTGGATGCCCATTGTCTTCAATACTTCCACATCAATGAACCCTTGGAAAAAATACAGCAGCGCCAGAATTTTCCGTTCGTCCTCTGAAAACGCATTTTCAAACCCATAGTTGAGAGATGCGGCCAGGGATTTGGTGCGTCCCTCGATTTCCTCATCCTCAAACGCAGTCTCGCCACGGGACAGGTTTTCTACAAACTCTTCAATTTCCTCTTTCGTGGTTAAACCAACCCGCAATGCCTGTCCGACCAGCACTGTCAGGGTCATTGGATTGCCGCCGGTGAACCGTAGCAGGGGGCGCCAGGCGTTCAGGTTCCGCAGCTTGCGGTTGCGCTTTCCCGCCAGCCCTCGCGCCATCTGCTCCCGCTCGTGCATGGGCATGGCCGGCAGCGTAATGCGTACAGGCAGGTCGCCCAGCCAGTTTTTTTCATTACGGCGAGAGGTAAGCAGGAATTTGGCTTTGGTCTTCCGTGCCGCCCTCAGAAAATCGGCCAGCTCCTTTTGTTCATCCGCATTCCAGGCTGATTCAGTGCCCGTGGGGAATCCTGCCACCGGCTCCACATTGTCCCAGATCCAGAGCACCGGGACTTGCCCCATCACCTGCAGGGCAATATCCCGCCGCTCGTCGTCGGACCGGGCCAGCCAGTTGATCCTGGCCTGCTGTTCCAGGGTGGGGCCGAAGACCTGCCCGAATTTGTCCAGCACTCGGACCAATGGTTTATATTGCTCAAAGGAGGTGAACAGCACCGGCCCCTCCACTCCACCGGTGAGAGCGTACCACCGGGCGAACTCAGCCACGGCGGCCGTCTTGCCGGACCCGGCGTAGGCGTGGAGCAGCACGACGCCATGATCGTCAAATGCCCGGTCCAGGGCCAGCAGGGTTTCGTCCCGGCCCCAGAACCCGGCGTCGGGCGTAGGCGGCAGATCAGGGTCCAGATGCTCCCGGGACGGCGAGGTCCGGCTGTCGGACAGAGTGATCTTGAGGGGGCTTTCGGCCACCTGTTCGGGAAACAGGGCAATCGCCTTGGCCTCATACACCACCGGCACGCACCAGTCCTGAAGTGCCAGAGCGTCTCCGATGATCTCCCGGACCGGATTGTCGGACAGCGCCTTGCGGCCCATGGTTACCGCTTTGCCCAGAGGGTTGCCGGCAATCAGCGAGCCGTACAGATCGGCCACGAACTGGGCCGCCGTGACTACATAGATATTGTACCGCATGGCCACCACTCCGGCCGTGCCCTCATTGATAATCTCCTGGGCAAGGGAGCCGAAGGCACGGGGATCGGTTTCGGCATCATCAAGGTTGTCTTCCGGCTTTTCAGATGCTTCGGCATGTGCAGAACGGCAGGCATTGAGCACCAGAACTGGCACGTCTGTTTCTACCAGCAGGTTGCCGATTTCCTCCCCGTCAACAAACCGGATATTTTCAAAATGATCGGGATTTTCAAAGCTGATATAGCCATGCCTTCCAGGCCGCTGACCCTTTGGGTAGAGGGTTTTTGCAGTGTCAGATCGGTGGTCGCTGGCGAAACCGATTTTAGACAACAGTTTCCACTTCCAGCTTCCCTTTATCCGTTCTTCGTTCTTCTGCTTCATATCTTTGATCAATGAATCTATTTCAATGAATGCGCCGTGACCGTCGAAATGGACGATATGGAAAGGAACACCTGCATCCTTGGCTTTACGAAGCTTCATCCCCAGCGCGTCAAAGGTGGCCGGACGCAGCACATCGAGTTGAAACAGATCCCGGTCCGCATCGGCCAACCCCTTGATCAACTGTGACGCCACCGACCGGAACGGCACATCATTCCGCCCGCCCGGACGGCAGATCGCCAGCAGGATTCGGATGGGGCCTGCGCCGCTTTCCACCTCCTGAAACGGTCGGGCTGGCTGAAAATTGGAATGGACGAACGCCGCCGCATGAAGCGCGAGACAGGTGCCGGTCTTCGGGTCCCGGAGCAGCTCCCACGGAATGGCCGTGGCCTCCCGGAGCTCGGTGACGATCTCTACGCGGGCCGAATTCACCTCCCGCCTCAGATCCGCCCAAATATCCCGCGCATCGTCGCTTGACTGGAACACATGCTTGAACAACTCCCGTCCGATATCCGACATCCGCTTCTCCACCCGATCCGCGATTTTTGGCGCCGGATCATGCCGGTATAGGGGATAATCCTCCAGATACCAGCGGATGCTTTCCTGATCCTGCGGGGTGAGGCTGAATTCGAATTCTGACACGGCCGACTGGCGGACCTGGCCGCCTTCGAGGGTGATCTCGACCTTGTACTGATTTTCGCAGACGCTGTACTGGGTGAGGCGGAGGGTGTGCATGGGCAGTTCCTTACAATGCTTTGAATTCTTCGAAAGTCAATCCAGCCTGCTTGAGAATGCTTCTTAACGTCCCTTCGGGCATATCCTTTGTGTGGATGGAAACGTACGTCCGGATGCCGCAAAACCGCATGAGAACCGGATTGACGTTTGACCTCGAAACCCGCTCGCTGCAATTTTGACAGAACTTCACGCGGTTTGAACGGCATCGTCTTCGATCTCTATGGTGGAGAAAAACATTTCGGAAGCGGAAGGAACCGCCTCATTGTTCTCTTTTTTCTCCGCAATCCATAATCGAATCAAATCCTCTGCCGCCGCACGAGCGCCTTCGATACCCAAACCGTGGGTGGTCAGCCCCAATGTCGGCACATGAGCATAGTAATACCCTTCCGGTAAATCCTTCTCGGTGATTTTTTCGAATAGAATGCCATAAATCATTTTTTTACCTCTTTATCATTTGCTTTCATACCGACTCACGCTGAACACGATGAGAGACCGGACCTGACGATCTTCCAGCAGAGAGAGGAAATCTTCAAAATCTCTGATGGTGTCCATGTATGGCCTTACTCTGCAGACCGGAACGGTTTTTCCCGACGCCGGGATTCCTTCACAGTTTGCACATCGTTCCGAATCGCCACCAGGGCCGACAGCCGTTCCTGCGGCGTCCGCCGCTGCCAGAAGTCGAGATCCCAATCCTCGGCGGTTTGAAAATCCGTCGCCCGGTTGGCGAACATCCGTTTTCGTCGTTCCTCACTCCGTTTTTTCAAGCCCATACGTATTCTCCAATCTATCCTTATCAGGCAAACAAAGGATTTCCAAAGTAGCTGGTGATCGTGATCATCCCTGGATATCCTGCACCACCGCCTTGGCTTCCCCGTTTTGCGTGATGACCAGGGTTTCTCCGTTTTCGGATAAACTTTTTATGATTTCAGCGGCATGTGCCTTGAAAAAACTGATCGGTTTGACAGCGGTACTCAGTTTCATAATGATTCCTCTTCTTTTGAATGGGAAGAGGGGCTGAAAAAAATACCTGACGTCACTTCATGTTGACGTCAGGTATTTTCATTTCCGGTTACCACTGGTTCTTTTTCATCTCCCGGACCGCCCTGCTAATCTCCTTGAACCGCCGTTTGCGGTTGATCCTGCCGGCGGTTTCCTGCTTTTCCTGCAGCCAGTGCTGCTCCCGCTGCAGCTTCTGATAGCTGTCATACCGTTCCCGGGAAAGCTGCCCCTTTTCAAGCGCTTCCAGAACCGCGCACCCTTTTTCGGATGTGTGGGCGCAGTCGGCGAAAAAGCAGCTTTCCGCAAGCTCCTCGATCTCCGGAAATCCTCCGGCGACCCCTTCTTCGGCATTCCAGAGCTGCACCTCCCGCAGGCCCGGCGTATCGATGAGGTACGCCCCGGAGGACAGCGTAAACAACTCCCGCCGTGTGGTGGTGTGGCGTCCCTTGGAATCGGCGCTTCGTACCTCCCGGATCTCCTGCCGGTCTTCGCCCAGGAGCCGGTTGATGATGGTGGATTTGCCGACGCCGGATGATCCCAGAAAGCAGATCGTCTCCTCCTTGCGGATGTTCTCCTGCAGGCAGTCCATTCCGGCATCCGACAGCGC
>JBEPXL010000199.1:0-6477 GCA_041641935.1 Desulfobacteraceae bacterium
GTAATAGGTGTCCACATCGCCCCGGTCTCCGAACCGGTGGCGGATGCGCATGCCTTCATGATTGTAGTCGTAGAGCCCCAGAAGATCGCCTGTGCCCGGCGGGCCGCGGTAGGCCTGGACCATCCGGTCGAGGGCGTCGTAGGTATAGGTGACGGTGGTGATGTTCCGCTTGTCGGTCACGCTGACCGGATGGCCGGTGTCGTCATAGACGGTGAGGACCGTAAAGCCCAGCGGATCCTTGACCTCGGTTACCCGGAGCAGTATCGGTGAGATCAGGAAGCCTCATAATCTCTTTGACTCTTTTATGAAATATCAGGATAATAAAAGAAAGTGAGGCGGAAGACTTCCGCCATCTGAAGCTGGCAAACCGGAGCTATGTGGATGAAAAGCTGAAGGAGAGACATTCGGATATCGTCTATCAGACGAAGATCAGGGGCAAAACGGCATTCCTGTACATTCTGTTCGAGCATCAGAGCAAGCCGGATTTCTGGATGATCTTCCGCCTGCTGTGTTACATGACGAATCTGTGGCGGGAGTTCATCGAACAGAATCTGGGGACGAAACAGCTCCCGGTAATCCTGCCGGCTTGACCGGGGGCTGAATGCCCTGGGCGATGAAAATGCAAGGAGGGTGGCGATGACGATTGCGGAAAGATTGCGGCAGGAAGGAAAATTGGAAGGCATTGGAATTGGCCGATCTGAACTTATTCTGAAACAACTGAAAAAGCGGTTCGGTTCTCTTTCGCCCGCGATAGAGCGAAAACTGAATGAATCCGGGGTGGATGTTCTGGATCGGTTCGGTGAATCCATTTTCGATTTTGAAAGCCTGGAAGATGCGCAACGGTGGTGGGAGGATTTTGAAAAGGCGGAAATGCCTGATTAGTCTCCATCCGGCAGACAACCTGCTGACGATCCGGCTGCTGGATGAAAACGGCAAGTACATCATTCCGGAGATCCGGGAAGGAAAAGGGACCGTATCGCCGGCTATCCTTCCGTCTCTGACGGTGAATCTCGA
The DNA here is from genome assembly GCA_041641935.1 of Desulfobacteraceae bacterium. Taxonomy (GTDB): domain Bacteria; phylum Desulfobacterota; class Desulfobacteria; order Desulfobacterales; family Desulfococcaceae; genus JBEPXL01. Next base: position 1,015 of record JBEPXL010000199.1, read on the forward strand.
CACCGTCTTCGGCAGCCCGCCCCAACCCGGAACCACGTGAAAGGAGCAGACATGAATGTCGCAGCGATTCTGGCCGCAGCCGTATTACTCTTCTGGCCGCTCAACGCCATTTCCCAGACACAGAGGAAAGAGCGTGTGCAGCACACCTTTACCGAAAAGGACGACCAGTATACCTTCAAGGGCAGTTTTTTCATCAAAGCCGATCCCCGGTGCCTGCTCAACATGCTCTTTGCCTATGATCACATCCGGAACTATTTTACCCACGTCGATCACATGGAACGCCTGGAGGAAAACGGCAACACCCAGACCCTGGCCTATACCTATAAACGAATGTTTCACAAATCCCGTTCCATATTCAGGCGGACCCTGAACGAAGAAGAGGGACAGGTCAATTATGAACTGACCGGGATCGACCAGAACGGGCTGATTACCCCGGACATTCAGTCCATCAAAGGGTATTACGGCATTTCGCCGGAAGACGACGGCTACCGCGTCACGTTCTACCAGGAAGGGGTGCTGGATGATTCCATGCTGAAAGGGTTCTATTTCAATTTCGCTGAAGATCAGGCCACCGGATTTCTGCAGGAGATGAAAAATTACGCCGAAAAAACCTGCGGCGGAACGGCGCAGTAAAGGAGGTTTCATGAACCAGCAGGCCGAAACAGTTCTCCGGTATCACCGGGAGACCAAACACCATTACCAGCGGTACGCCCGGTCTTCCGGATACATGGACTGGCGCAACCAGCCGAACCCGTTCCGGCTCTATGAGGGCATCGAACCCGTTCGCCTGCCGCTGCTCTCCCGTGATCCCGATGCCGGATACCTGCACCTCTATCGCAGAAGCACCGGCGAACCCCGTTCCTTTTCCATCGAATCCGTTGCCGCCTTTCTGGAACTCTCCCTGGGGCTTTCGGCCTGGAAGGCTATCGGCGGCAGCCGCTGGTCTCTCCGGATGAACCCTTCCAGCGGCAATCTCCATCCCACCGAGTGCCATCTGATTCTGCCACAGATGCCGGGCCTCTCCGCCGGTGTCTGTCACTATGTTCCCCTGCTGCATGCCCTTGAACAGCGGGCCGGGTTACCCCCGGAACTCCGGGAACGGATTCGTGACCATTTCGGAACCGACGTGTTTCTGGCGGGCCTCAGCAGCATCTTCTGGCGGGAATCCTGGAAATACGGCGAACGGGCCTTCCGGTACTGCAACCATGATGTCGGCCACGCCATTGCGGCCCTCGGCTTTGCCGCCGGTCTGCAGGGATGGAACATCACCTGCCTCACCGGCCTTTCCGATGACGACATGGAAACCCTCCTCGGCTTCGACCGCACCGACTGGCACTCCCTCGAAGCGGAGCATCCCGATATTCTCTGTGCTGTTCATCCGGCGGGAACGGAAGTACCGCGAACCCTTCCCGAAGAGATTGTCACGGCATTCCGCTCCCTTCCGTTTGCGGGAACCCCCAACCGCCTGAGCGACCGGCCCGTCAACTGGGAGGTCATTTACGAAGTCGCGGCGGAGAGCCGCAAACCCCGCACGGAACCTCATCCGGGGAAAACAGGGTTTACCGGCAAACCGTTACGGGAAACGGCCGCGTCAGACCTGCCCGCCGCCCGGATCATCCGGCAGCGCCGGAGTGCCGTCTCCTTCAGCGGCCGGGGCGGCATCACGCAGGAACAGTTCCTGACCATGCTGGACCGCACCCTTCCCCGGAACGACTGCGCCCCCTTCGATGCCGGGCTCGGTCCGCCGGAGGTCAATCTGCTGCTCTTTGTCCACCGGGTGGCGGGACTTGAACCGGGGCTTTATTTTTTCATCCGCACCGGTGAACCGCCGGATCATTTTCAAAGCGTCACCGCACCGGATCTGGAATGGACGCCGGTTGCAGCGGATGTTCCCCTGTACCGGCTCCGGACCGGAGATGTCCGGAGCGAGGCCATCTCCGTCAGCTGCCATCAGGATATCGCCGGATTCAGCGCCTTTTCCCTGGGAATGATCGCCCGGTTCCGGGAAACCGTCACGGACGCGCCATACCGCTACCGTCATCTGTTCTGGGAAACCGGCATGATCGGTCAGGTCCTCTATCTCGAAGCCGAAGCCCACGGCGTCCGGGGGACCGGCATCGGCTGTTTCTTTGATGATCCCGTCCATGAACTGCCGGGGCTCAGGGACAATACCTTCCAGAGCCTTTACCATTTTACCGTCGGTGAACCGGTGGAGGATCCCCGGCTTTCCACGCTTCCGCCCTATGACCATCTCAAAGGATAGAACAAATCTTCCCGAAGATGCCTCAGCGGAACGGCTGCTGCGGATTCGCCGGCGTCTGATGGGCTGGTACGAACGGAACCGGCGTCCGCTTCCCTGGCGGGAGACGGATGACCCCTACCGGATCTGGGTGTCGGAGGTGATGCTGCAGCAGACCCGGGTCAATGCCGTCATCCCGTATTATCACCGGTTCCTGGAACGGTTTCCGGATATTCACCGTCTGGCCGACGCCGATTCCCAGGAGGTGCTGAAGCTGTGGGAAGGTCTCGGCTACTATGCCCGGGCCCGGAACCTGCACCGGGCGGCCCGGCGGGTGGTGGCGGAGTATCAGGGCCGGGTTCCCGATGACTGGCACATCTTTCTGACCCTTCCCGGTGTCGGGGAATACATCGCCTCGGCGGTGCAGAGTATCGCGTTCGATCATCCCCACGCCGTGGTGGACGGCAATGTCAAACGGGTGCTGGCCCGGCTGTTCCGGATGGAAGAACCGGTCAATCTTTCCGCCTCCTGGCGGCGGTTCAGGGAGACGGCCACGGCCCTGATGGACCCGGACCGTGCCGGGCAGTTCAATCAGGCGGTCATGGAACTGGGGGCGCTGATCTGTCTGCCGAAACAGCCCGACTGTCCGGACTGTCCGGTACAGTCCCACTGCAGCGCGTACCGGACAGACCAGGTCGCCTCCTATCCCCGACGGGTGAAGAAGAAACCGGTTCCGACCCGGAAGATGGCCATCGGCGTGGTGCATCGGGACGATACCCTGCTGATCGTCCGGCGGAAGAATGAAGGGCTCCTGGGCGGGCTGTGGGAATTTCCCGGCGGTGAGATACGGAAAGGGGAGACGGCGGAAGCGGCCTGTGTCCGGGCCATGAAAGAGCAGACCGGGCTTGGGGTAGCGCCGGAAGCCTGGCTTACCCGTGTCCGCCATGCCTACACCCATTTCAAGGTCGTGGCCGAAGTCTTCCACTGCCGGTATGTTGCAGGTGACGTTGACCTGAACGGACCGGTCGATTATCGCTGGATCCGCCCGGACCAGATCGGAACCTATCCGTTCCCCAAAGTGAACCACGGCTTTATCCCGCTTCTGGGGGTAAAAGATTGATTTTTCGCTGAAAAAGAAGTATTGTCTGACATCTCGGGAAAAGATTCCTTACGCCGCTGCGGAACAGGGGGGAAGGTGTTTCACAGCCGGTGCGGCATGTTTTTCCCGGTATTCCAGGCAACCCGGAGGAGGAAGTGTATGAATGAACCAGGACAGTTTTCCCTATCCTATTTTCTCGACGAACTGAACCGCCGGGACAATCCTTCCGGCCCGTCGGAACCTGTGCAGACGAAAAGCGGTATGCCGACCACGGCCAGTATTTCCGTACTCAAGACGCTCATGGGATGTCAGAATCATACCCTTTCTCTGATGGCACTGGCCAAAAAGGCGAACCTGAAAATCGGCGAGAGCCAGATGGTGGCGGAGCATCTTCAGGAGGAGGGGCTGGTGGATATCGAACCGGATATGGAAACCGGAAACGATACGGTCCGGTCCGTCTGACCCGGAAGGGGATCAGCATTTTATGATCTTCGCCTATGGGCTGGCGGTTTTTCTGAGCATGCTGTTTGCCATGGCCGAACTCTTCACCAAGTTCCGGGACGAGCCCTTTCATATCCGAAAGAAATCAGGGACGTTTCGGGCGGGAACTCAATTAGGCCGGCACCCTGAAGATCACCAGCGACCGCTCCGATTCCAGGACCGGAAGCCGGTACTGTTCCACCGTCACCGTCAGTGCTGCCGTCGCCTGTATCTGTGACTTCTGAAACCGGTTCATCTCCGCATCCGTCTCCGACCATTTTCCCTTCATCGCCATCAGTGTCCCCCCCGGACGCACAAGGGGCAGCGCCATTCCCACAAAGCTGTCCAGCGAAGAGAGCGCCCGGCAGATGACCCCGTCAAAGGCGTTTCCGTATGCCGGCACTGCTGAGAGTTCCTCTGCGCGGGTGTGGCGGGCCTCCATCCCGTCCAGTGCCAGTGTCCGGATCAGATGCTGCAGAAAGCTCACTTTTTTCCGTACTGCGTCAATGAGGGTGATGGAAAGGGAAGGGGCGATCACCTTGAGCGGAACCCCCGGAAATCCCCCGCCGGAGCCGATATCGAGCAGACGGCCTCGGGACGGAAGAAAGCGGACGGGAACCACGGCGTCCACAAAATGCTTGATGGCCATTTCTTCGGGATCGGTGATGCGGGTCAGGTTGACCCGCCGGTTCCACTGGAGAAGAAGTCCGGCATGGCGGGAAAACTGCCGGACCTGTTCCGGCGTGAGATCAACCCCCCGTTCTGCGGCCCCGTCCCGGACCAGGGCCGCCCATTCCGGCGAATCGACCGCCGCGGACATGAACCTCAGACCTCCGGTTCCCGGGCTTTGGATTTGGGTTTGTCCTTGTCGTCAAAATCCATCAGAATGATCAGATCACTGCTGTTGGAAATCAGTTTCGCGTTGGGGTACCGTTTTTTGAACACATGGAGCATGCCGGCGTTTTCCCGCAGAACCGTTGCGATAAAACCGGTGTACTCATTATCCGCGGCAATGAACTCCAGCTGCTCCAGCATGTAGGAGGCGATGCCCATTCCCTGGTAGTCCTCCCGGACCACAAAGGCGACTTCGGCGCGGTTGTCGTCCCCCTCGGCATAGGAGCCGATGGCGATGATCTCCTTGTGACGCTTTTTGTGGACCAGCCCGATGATGGACATGTTCCGCTTGTAATCGACGCTGGCATACTGGCGCTGCAGTACCTCGTGGGAGAAGATTTTCATCTTGTAGAAGAACCGGTAATAGATGGTCTTCTCCTGGAGGGAATAAAAGAAGTTCCGGTAGGCGAACTCGTCCGACGGAAACAGGGGACGAAACAGAACCCGTTTGCCGTTTTTCAGTTGCTTTGTCGATTTGTACCCCTCCAGAAAAATCAGGTCTTCGGTGGAGGGCGGCAGCTGGTCGGCAAAGATGTAATGGCGTTTTTTGGCCTCTTCGATCAGTTCGTCCCGGAACTTGGGGTGGGCGATCTGGGCCAGTTCCATCACCCGCTGATAAATGCTTTTTCCCTGCAGTTCGGCAATCCCGTATTCGGTGATGATGATGTCCACATCGGCACGGGTTGCGGCGACACCCGCCCCTTCGCTCAGGCTGGGAACGATGCGGGAGGTCTGGCCGTTGTTGGCCGTG
>JBEPXL010000200.1:0-1844 GCA_041641935.1 Desulfobacteraceae bacterium
CTTTTTCCAGCACGCCCAGGGCGCGTTTCGCCAGTTGGGATTCCGCCTCGTGAAACAGGCTCGACATCAGAAAATACTCGCCCAGTTTCACCTCATAGATTTCAAGCCCCCCGAGCTGGAGCAGACGCCGGCGGCGCAGCATCAGATCACCGAGGGGCGTCCGGCGATAATCCAGTTCTTCATAGTTCAGACTCATATTGTCACCTTGTACTGCAGAGGAATCCGCCGGCATAATAGTGTTCCATCAGGCGGAACAGCAGGCGGTCGATTTCCTCCTCATCCGCCTTTTCGGGCAGCGGCGATGAAGGCAGAGCCGCCATCATCCGGAGTTCAAGTCCCTCTGCTTCCGCGATCAGTTCCTCATACGTCAGAGCGCCGTAAGGATCTTCATGATTTTATCTTTTACCAAAATGACGAATTCGTTTACTTTGACGGCAAAAACAGAAGCTCTATACCTGCCCAGATGTTGAGAACCGGAATAAAATTCAGAAAAACCCAATATGGGGTTTTACCTCTATCCCGCCACCTTTTGATACTAACGACTATAAATGAATAAAACATAACTACCAATATTGTTGCTACCTCGATCTGATTACGAAGAGGTACCAACACAGATAGTATGAGAACATATGGCACAAAGAAAAGCCAAAACCCTTTACGACTGATTCTCGATCCATCTAATACGAAAAGAAAATAAAATATTTCATTAACTTTCCCCAAGAGAATCCTCCTTTTTTATTTTATTCTTTCGCTACTTCTCCTTATCCAGACAAGTTTGACTGCCCTGGCCAACTAGGACGGGTCAAATTCAAATCCAAAAGTCACAGAATGAGGAAAACAGTTATGGTATGAAAACAAAGTGCTTGTTCCACTAAACCACCTGTACCTGTAACCAAAAAATCACCCGGCCTGCGCAACCGTCAACTGCATCAGAAGATGAATCGCCTCTTCCAGTCCGATTCTGTCGTCTCCGTTAATATCCGTCAGGCAGGGGTGAGGTTCAATGTCAAAACCGTCTATAATTTTCAGGATCTGAATGATTGAGGCCAGATCGGTATTCAGATCAAACTGACGATTCCCGGTCGATAAACCGGAAATATCATCTTTCAACCGGGATGCATAGACTGCCCCGTCGCATTCACTGCCGTCAATAAACTCGAACAGCAGGGTGAAGAGCGTTCCTTCCGCGCCTTCGGGAATTGTATACCCGCCGATATCCATTCCGCCGATTCTGAGTAAACCGGGGGATACGACATGAGCAGGAATATGGGAAAACCCTTTCTCCAGAAGTGCGCCCCGTTCATGTCGGAGAAAGCGGAGCATGGCAACCGGATATTGAATGTCAAACCCGAAGGCGTCCGTATCGGCTGTGACATGCGCATTGACGGTAAAGGCAATGGTATTGCCGCCGTAAAAGTGCGGGCCGTTCAGTTCAAATTCAACGGCGGAAACATGCTGTGCATGAAAGGTAAAGCAAAAGGAAACAAACAGCAGGAACCAGCAGATATATGTTTTCATGAGTTTTCCTTTTCTGTTGCCGTTTTCAGATGATCCGGCAGGAAACATGCGGATGACGATGCTCCTGCCTGTACGCCACCTCCAATATTACCAACTGCAGCCATTCACAGGATTCTGAAGCAGCAGATTCTGATCGATTGTCCAGACATCATCACCGGCTCCACCGTTCCAGATACCGGGGGCTCTGGAAGTTGCGGTTGCCGTGAAGGATTTGGGACTGGAAAGAGAAATACTGTATTCATAGCGGCTCTGTTCAGGGTTAATTGTCAGCGTTCCCAATTGTTCAATGGAATCGGCGTAGGTATCATTTTCCGCAAAGTATGCTT
>JBEPXL010000200.1:1854-6474 GCA_041641935.1 Desulfobacteraceae bacterium
GCCTTTTGCATTCATAACCGGGAAAAAAAACTTCATTGCGGGGGCAGGTCGGACAGGGATTGAGAACCATTTCCAGTTTTCCATCCTGGTCCATAGTCCAGATGTTGTCGCCGGCGCCCCAGTTCATGATGCCGGGTTCTTTGGATTGCGCCGTAATCAGAAATGTATTTGGGCCGGATGAATTGTCAGCGGAAATGGTGCAGGTATGCCTGTCGTGAGGATTCACTTCGTATCCGATTGCAGACAGCGACTCTGTGTAGAACCCGTTGCTCTGATAAAATGAGAGAAGTTTGTCCCGGATCAACCCCATCTGATTGACGGCAAGGGTCTGCAGGGAACGGCAGATGTTGCAGTCCGTTGCGTCCGGGATGTCTGCTGGTTCCGGACATTCCGGACACGCCGATACCACATGATCCAGATTAAGGTTCTGATCGATGGTCCAGACATCATCTCCGGCGCCTCCATTCATAATGCCTGGTTCCATCGATGACGCTGTAGCGAGAAAGGTGGAATCGGACACATTGCTCAGGGCATAATGGTAGTGACTATCGCCTCGTGGAATAAATCCTGTCTTTTCCAGTGTATCAGCATAGGTATCAAACTCAGCCAAATATGCTTCCTGACTTTTTGCAATGGTCCCGAGGGACTGTTTTGCTTCCAACTGCCTGTCTCTGCAACGTTCGCAGGGTTCCCACTGAGCCGGAGGACATGAACCGCAACCGTCTTTTTTGTTTGTGACGGTCCATATATGATTGGCAACGGTGCTGGTCCATATATCATCTGCTTCACCACCGCCCATGATCCCCGGTGATCTGGACCGGGCAATCGCCTGATAATCCATTTGGTTTCCATTTATGCCGGACACAACATCATATTGGTATTCGGCAGTATAATCTATCATGATACCCATTTCATCAAGAGACGATGGGAAACAGTCATTTTCTGCGAAAAAAGCTTCCATACTCCTCATGATAATATCGAGCGCGTCTTTGGCGCGATCCTGCGTGACACGGCACTGGTTGCATGACGTCATGTCCTGGCAGATGCTTTCCCGCCCCAGATAGTGCCAGGAAACCTGCTGCGCATCCGCAGGAGTCGTTTCACCATCCCCGTTGATATCGCAGGACAATTCACTGCAGGGGGGACCAAAGGTGGTGGGGCAGACATTCAGGTACAATTCCAGACACAACTGCGCATCCGTCTCATTGATTCTGCTGTCGCCGTTGATATCGCAGTTGGTCCCGAATGCAGGAAGTACAATGATAAATGACAGAAGCAGGAGCAAAAGGATAATCCGTCTGTTGAAGCGCATATCTCCTCCATGTGAAAGAATGAATGAACTGAACATACCTGCTGTAATAGATTTTTGTTCCGGAACTGCAGCAAAGAAAAGAGAAATATGACAATAGGCATTTATCGGGATTGTCTGCAGAATTCTGTGAGGAAATTACATAACTTGAATCGTGTTACAGAAAGCGTTTGGAGTACCGCCTTCAGGCGGAACTATCGTATCTTTTATATCTGCCCCACTGGTACAACAGATGATCCAGATGAAAAGGACTCATTCCCAGTTCATCGGCAAGATGCTGTGACAGAATAAACGAACCGCCCGTCTCAGTACAGATACCGTTGAAACGCCACAAACACCTCCCGGATATTATCAGGGCTTCCGAGTTCCGCTACCGCGTCTCCGACGCTTTGATATTTCAATTCAATCAGCCCGGGCAGTTTTGACATATCCAGCTCACCGACACCGCGCGCCACATAGTGATCCAGCACGAATTCCAGAAAATCCTGCTGCTGATAGTCATAACCTCTAAAAATCTGTTTCCGGCGGGAGGCCACCCGTTCGGCCCTGGTGATCGGTGGAAGGGCGAAGGCGATGTAGGCGAGTACATCATAAAGATCGCTGTTTTCCGCCTCGATCATACTGCCGATCTCGGTCAACTGGCCGGGGCCATACCCTTTTTCTTCGAGCCCTTCCAGAAGCGCTTTCCGGGTATCCGGCTGACGCCAGATGGCGCGGAGTTCGTCTTCATCCCGGAACAGTTCAGGCAGATGTCCGAACAGTCTCTCAATAAACTGCGCGGCTGAGATCGGCTTGCCGTCCGGGCTCCAGAACGAGGTGGCCGACATGTGCTGGATGGTGCGCTCCTTGCCGTCAGCAAGCTGGATTCTGACCTTGCGGCGCTTCCGGCAGATGCAGGAAGTTTCACCGCATGTCGGGCAGGGTTCCGGCGGTTCTGTTTCGCAGACGCAGGGCAGTTTTCCGCAGACCGTACAGGACGCCGGCGGATCGACGGAGCAGGTGCAGGGGATGTTTCCGCACCGGCGGCAGGGCTCCGGCTCCAGCGGCTCGCCGTCCCACTCCGGATCTTCGAAATGGGTGTATGCCTTCACGAAATCGTAGATGGTGAAATAGTCCTTGCCCTCGAACAGCCGGGTTCCTCTGCCGATGATCTGCTTGAACTCGATCATGGTGCTGACGGGCCGCAGCAGCACGATGTTCCGCACGTTGCGGGCGTCCACGCCGGTGGAGAGTTTCTGGGAGGTGGTGAGGATGGTCGGGATGGTCTTTTCGTTGTCCTTGAACACGCGGAGGAACTGTTCGCCCTCCTTGCCGTCGTTGGCGGTGACCCGGACGCAGTAGTCGGGATCGGGGACGGTTTTGATCTGATTGATCAGATCCCGGACGATCCGGGCATGTTCCTGGGTGGCGCAGAAGACGAGGGTTTTGTCGTTCGGGTGGATCTGGTCCATGACAATGCGGACCCGGTACCGCTCCCGTTCCATGATTTCGATGTCCCGGTTGAAATCCTCTTCCATGTAACGGCGGCCTTCCTCCACCTCTCCTTCGATCACCGCGTCGTCCGGGGTGTAGATGTAATCATCCAGGGTGGTGGCGATCTGGCGGACCTTGAACGGGGTGAGATAGCCGTCGTTGATGCCTTCTTTGAGGGAATAGATGTAGACCGGTTCGCCGAAATAGGCGTAGGTGTCCACGTTGTGTTTGCGTTTGGGTGTGGCGGTGAGGCCGAGCTGGACGGCGGGGTGGAAATATTCGAGAATGCCGCGCCAGTTGCTTTCGTCGTTGGCTCCGCCCCGGTGGCATTCGTCGATGACGATGAAATCGAAGAAATCCGGGGGATAGTCGCCGAAGTTGGGCGCGGGGTTTCCGTCGGCGTCCCGGCCTGTCATGAAGGTCTGGAAGATGGTGAAGAAAATGTTGCCGTTTTTGGGCACGCGGCCTTTTTTGCGGATGATCTCCGGGTCGATGCGCACCCGGGCGTCTTCGGAGAAGGCGGAGAAGTCGTTGAATGCCTGATCCGCGAGGATGTTGCGGTCTGCGAGGAAGAGTATACGGGGCTGTCTGCCGGGTTTGCCGGTTTCGCGGGCGGCGAGGCTCCAGCGGGCGTGGAAGAGTTTCCAGGAGACCTGGAAGGCGATGGCGGTTTTGCCGGTGCCGGTGGCGAGTGTCAGGAGGATGCGGGAGCGGCCGTCGGCGACGGCTTCCAGCACCTGGTTGATGGCGTTGTGCTGATAATAGCGGGGCTGCCAGAAGCCGCCCTTTTCCTCGAAGGGGACGGCGCCGAAGCGGGTCCGCCAGGGGTCGGGATCGGGAAAGACTGCGGCCCAGAGGTCGTCCGGGGCGGGAAAGGCGTCGACGGGGCCTTCCGCGCTGGTGTGCATGTCCACCCGGTAGATGTCCTCGCCGTTGGTGGTGAAGGCGAAGCGAGTCTGAAGGCGCTCGGCGTATCGTTTGGCCTGGGCCAGCCCTTCGGTGGCGGGGAGGCTGCGGCGTTTGGCTTCGATCACGCCGAGTTTCTGGCCGTGGTAGAAGAGGACGTAATCGGCAATATCCGGAGCGGTCCGCCGCCCCGCGCCCTGGAGACGGCCCGGGGCGAGCACTTCCCGCCGGACCCGGCTGCCGGAGACGACGCCCCATCCGGCGGCTTTCAACGCGGGGTCGATGAGTTCGGCGCGGGTTTCGGCTTCGTTCATGTTGGCTTATCGGTTTCCATTTGAACTGCTTTCTTTTTGGAAACTATTGCCATTCTTTGCCAACTACAAGGATTTAGGATAAGCAAGGATAGTAATCCTTTATTATCAGAAATCCTTGTAGTTTTGGATGTCGAGGAAATTTGATAAAGAATGGCCCCACCCTCGCTGTTGTCATTCATGCCGTATTTTCTTTTTCGGCCCCTGGGAATGTCCATAGGCGATCAAAACCCGATCAAGAAATCTATCCCATCCAGCTGAACCAGTGTCGTACTCACTTGATATTCTCCCATAAATCCGCTGTCGTGAAGCAGGACATATACCCGAGATTCGTTGTCGCAATGACAGGAATGTCCGCTTCATTGCCGAAAGATTGCGCTTGAGCCGCCAGGATGACATCCGCATCCAGGGCCTTGGGGTCAGCAGTCGGATACCCCTCGTTTCTCGCCCTTGCCCAAAATTCAGCCGGATGCGTCACCATCCCCAGCAGCTCGGTATCAAGAAGGATCACCTTCGGCATCAAACAACTTCCTGTTTGAAAGCCTGTTCCGATCCAGTGATTGCTTCAGTTCGGGCCAGGTTTTCTCATCATATCCGGAATCGTCATCCATCCATTCATCC
>JBEPXL010000201.1:0-6418 GCA_041641935.1 Desulfobacteraceae bacterium
GGAATGGGTACTCCGGTGCGAATGGAGGAGGCGGTTCCCTGACCTGCTGCGTCGGACCCCATGAGTGGGATTGACACAAATTCTTATTTTTACTATCCTTTGGCGCTTTCTATCTGGATATGTCATTGCCGGAACAGCGCTGCGGATCCCGCACCGGGAACAGCGGACACCTGTTCCGGCAATGTGCGGACTGTTAACCTGAACAGGAGTGAGTTCATTGCAACCCATACAACTGAATCGCAGGCAGGCGCATCTGCGCCGATGGCTTTCCCTTTTTATTTTTCTTCTGCTGATCCTGAACACCGCCCCGGCCCCGGCGGCGGAACCTGCCGAAGTACTGATTCTGCCGTTTACCATCCATGCCGAAAATGATCTTGCATTTCTGAGAAGCGGCATCCAGGACATGCTCTCGACCCGGCTGACCATCGAGGGCAAGGCCCGGCCCGTCGGCAGGGTGGAAGCTGCGGAAGCCGCTGCCGGTGTGGCGGAAATCAACGAAAAAACGGCGACGGAACTGGGGCGGAAACTGCAGGCCGACTATGTCGTTTTCGGAAGCCTGACCGTCTTCGGGGGCAGTATCAGCACCGATGTGAAAATGGTGAATGTGGCGGAACAGAAGACTGTTCTTTCCTTCCATGAAACCGGGCGGAACAACGGCGATGTCATCAATCACATCAATGCCTTCGCGGCCCGGATCAATGATGAGGTGTTCGGCGTCGGCAGTCAGGCGGAACGTCCCCTGACACCCCGTGCCCCTGCCGGAGAGGAGGTCGATACCCGGCGTCATCCGGAATCCCTCTGGCGGGAGGAAGCGGGGCGGCAGGTGGCGGGACCGGATGTCAGACCGGAGGAGGATGACGATACCGTCGCCGTGGAGGCTGGCTCGGATGGCACGGATATCGGCGAGGTATGGCGCAGCCGGTATTTTAAAACCGAAATCCGCGGACTCGGGGTAGGGGATGTGGACGGAGACGGCAGCAATGAAGTCGCCTTCATGGACGGGACGGATATTTTTGTCTACCGCTATATGGGGGAACGGTTCATCAAGGTCCGGGAGATCGAGGGCAGGCGCGGCAACCGGCTGGTCAGCATCGATGTGGCCGATATTAACGGGAACGGCCTGGCCGAAATTTTTGTGACCAGTGTCCGGCCGGAAAACCGCGGCCTCAGTTCGTTTGTCCTGGAGTGGGACGGCAACGGATTTCAGCGGATTGTGGAGGAGGCCGGCTGGTATTACCGGGTGGTGAACCTGCCCGGCAGGGGCCGGGTGCTGATGGGCCAGCTGGGCGGTTCCCGCCGGCCTTTTTCCGGCGGAATCGAAGAACTGCAGTGGCGGGCCGGCGAGTATGCGGGGGTGAATCCGCAGAATCTTCCGTCCTGGGTCAATGTGTACGGGTTCGGCATCGGCGATGTCACCAGCGCAGGCCGCAATGTGACCGTGGCCTTCACCGAGCGGGAAGAGCTCCGGATCATGGACCCGGAGGGGGAGGCCGACTGGAAGAGCGGTGAAAAATTCGGCGGCAGTGCCACCTTTCTGGAATATCCGGCCGAGGCGACCGCCTCCATCGGTGAGCACAGGGAGATGGCCCATCTCTATCTGCCCCAGCGGATTCTGATCGCCGACCTGAACGGAGACGGCACCAATGAAATCGTTGTCGCCCGGAATGAGGACGCCGCCGGCCGTTTTCTGTCCCGGTTCCGCCTCTTCCGGGGCGGCCGGATCGAAGGGCTGGTCTGGGATGAGTTCGGGCTTGCGACCGCCTGGAAAACCCGTGAATTTTCCGGGCATGTCAGTGACTACGGTGTGGCTGATATCGACAATGATGGCCGGGATGAACTGGTCTTTTCCGTGATCCAGCGTGCCTCGTCCGTTCTGAGCAGTGCCAAGAGTTTCATCGGCGCCCAGGAAATCAATCCGTAAGAAGTCGGCAGGGGCACTGCACCATTGCCGCCCCTTCGCCATGACCGCCTTTCACAGCTCTTGCAGGGGCAGTTCTCCGCGACTGCCCCTTTCCCTTCCTGTCAGAATTCCGGTGGATCAGGGCCGCATCAGCAGGTCCGCCGGTGTCGGCGCCGTTCCTTCGACCAGCCGGCAGGCCGCGAAATCCTCTCCGAACAGCCGCGTCACTTCCACCATTCCCTGTTTCCCGCCCGGAAGCCATCCGGCGGGATGTCCGGTCGGGCTGGGAACCACCCTTCCGCCGGAGACCACCTGCAGCCGGTCTCCGGCTTCGAGTCCGGAGCGTTTTCCGGCGGAAATATAGAACGCCTCTTCGTCCTGATGAAATACCCGGCAGAACCAGGGCATCAGATCCTGTTTCCGGGCGGCGACGGCCAGTACCTGCTGCAGTGCGGCGGTGACGGCGGTTTCTGTCTCCCCGGCTGCCGGAACCGGTACGCGTACCGCCATGACCGGATACCGGTACAGCAGGCCGGTATCGACCAGGGATACCTGTCCGGCAAGTGTCCCGGCAAATGTGTCGGGCAGGATCATTTCCTCGACCAGTACCACCATCCGGACCCCGGGATAGATCCCCAGTGCCCGGGACAGACAGGCCAGATCCCGTTCCCGGGCGCAGGTGGTACCGGCCATTACTTCGGACACCTTTTCCGGGTCCGCCATCAGAACCGGCAGCCGCACCGCGGCCTGCGGTGTCATCTGCCGGAGAAGGCGGGCCGTCTCTTCCGGAACAGTGGCTGTGTCGATGATCAGACCGACCTTGACCGGGGACGGCTCTTCCGTTGATGAAGCGGTTTCCGGTGTCGCGGGGGGCGGGGTGGATCGCGTGTCCGCAGCAGCGGTATCCTGAACGGATGTAGCCGGATGGACCGTCTCCGGCGGTGCGGACGGGGGAATGTCCGTGGGTTCTCTCGGCTTTTCCGGCGGCGCCGGTGTTTTCTGCTCGGTCGGCGGCGCATCTTCATCCGTTCCGATGAGGTTGTCCAGTTCCACCGTCGGTTCCTGATTCCGTTCCCGGAAATAGTCGCCGGAAAGCAGAAACGGCTGGTCCACCGTCACCTGCCGCACCTCATCGGCGGAATAGGTTTCCCCCTCCTTCTTTTCCGTACTCACCATATCCGGCAGCGGAGCGCATCCAGTGACGATTGCGGCCATCAGCAGTGCCGGCAGTATGCGTTTTCCCAACCTGTCCATTGTTCTCCTCCCGATTCGTTTCTGTGTATGCCATTTCATGTAGCGCATTCATTCGTTGATATCCGGTGCATGGAATGTAACGACGTTATCCTTTCAACAGGATGGAAGAATATGCACAAGCCTGTGATCATGTCAATACGCCGCTTTACCGGTACCGGAGGGGCTGTATCCGGTGGAAACGAAGACCGAATGAGCGCACAGTCAGAATCCGACATTTTTTTGAGTCTGTAAGTTTTGGTTATTTATTACAATTGTTTAATCGGCTGAAACTGGCCGCGCTTTATCCTTGACAGGGGGCGGTCCTTTTTCTAAGTATGCAGCATGGGCTGAAGATAACAATGTTATTCATATACAGGAACTTCAGCCGGACTGCTTTCTGATTTCAGTATTTTTGCAGAGAGTTAAACGTTCTTCATCTGCCGGAACAGCATTATGCCCGACCAGAAACGCCGGGAGGCCGGCGGCAGGGAAATCATCATCATCTGTTACGTTCCCGACAGGATCAGAGATGCACTGCGACATGGGAAAACAGAACAATAAAAACGATGAAAAAGGGTTCCGGCCTGATGCCCACCGCCGGCTGGAAAAGGCGGTGATGGAGGTTTTTTCCCAGTCGGATTTTCATAAGGCGAGTATCCGGGATGTCGCCCGGAAAGCGGGGGTCAGTTTCACCACCATTTACAAGCACTACGGCAGCAAGGAGCGGCTTGTATTCGCCTTTGTCGATATATGGCTGGGAGAGCTGACCGACCGGATCATGGATCACCTGCAGGGAATCGAAAACCTGAAGGAGAAACTGAGAAAGGTCTTCTGGATTCAGCTCGATTATTACGAAAAGAACCCCGGCCTGGGGCGGATTCTGTTCATGACGCTTCCCATGAAAACCTGGATGGCCGATGAAACCTTCCAGCAGCGGAAGATGATCAACATGTTCATGGACGTACTGAAACAGGGACAGGAGGAGGGCATCCTGAACGCCGATGTGCGGGCGGGGACGCTCCTCGATTTCATGCACGGGTTTGTGCAGCGTTCCTTTTTCATGTGGATCCTCCGGGGACAGCAGGGAAGCCTTTCCCGGCAGGCGAACACCTTTTTTGAAATGGTCTGGCGCGGCATCTCCCGGCCCGACTGATGCGCGCCGACCAGACCGGGAGCAGGAAAAAGAGACAGACAGTCTGACGCAGTACCAGGATCAGAATGGTACACAGAATACATCTGGATTTTGCAGAACCGGCAAGTGAATCATCATCAGGCGGTCTCTGGGACGCTTGTACGCCAAAGACCACAGGAGTTTCAATGGCACGAGACGCAATCCAAACCGAAAAAGACCGGCCAGCCCGGGCGGATACCTCCGTCATGGCGCTGCCGGTCTTTTCTGTCTGGAACAGCCTTCCCCGCGGATCCACTCTGTCAGCAGGCGGTATCCTTCCATGCGGTGTGACCGGCGTGTCATCCTGTTCCTGTCGTCCTGCGGCGTTTACTGGAAAGTTGACAGCGATATAACGTGAAAGGAAACCCATAATGTTCTGGACAGGACTGAGCCCTGACGAGGCCCGCAAGGCGCTGGTCAGAAAAGACAAGTCCAAAAGGGATAAGTGCCTCTCCCTCAAAGAGGCGGTAGATACCTTTATCAAAGACGGAGACAATGTCGCCATCGGCGGTTTTGTCAATATTCGCCAGCCCATCGCCATTGCCCATGAAATGGTCCGCCACGGATTCAGAGACCTGACACTTTCGTTTCAGTCCGGCGGTATGGCCATCGATTATCTGGGCGGCGGCATGGCGGTCGCACCCGACCATTTTTCCATCAAACGGGTGGAAATGGCCTACTGGGCCCATGAGTCCTTCGGCCTGTCGTCGGTCTTCCGGTATCTGGCCGAAAACGGCCTGATTGAACTCGAAGACTGGAGCAACTACAACATGTCGGCCCGGTTCAAGGCCGGTGCCATGGGACTTCCCTTTATTCCCTGCCGGAGCCCCCTGGGCAGCGACATCCTGAAGCAGTGCCGGGCAAAGGTGATGGACTGCCCCTTTACCGGCAGACCCCTGGTGCTGCTCCCGGCCAGCAATCCCGATGTGGCCGTGATCCATGTCCAGGCCGCCGATCCCTACGGCAACTGCATCATCCGGGGAACCGACGCCACCTGCCCGGAGATGGCCATGGCCGCGGCCCATACCATTGTCACCTGTGAACAGCTCGTCTCCCATGAACTCCTCACCCGCACGCCCAAAGACGTCACCATTCCCTTCTTTGCCGTCGATGCCGTTGTCCACGTTCCCTTCGGCGCGTATCCCTCCAGCTGCCGGCGCCATTACTATTTCAACAAGGAACACATCGCCACCTTCCATGCACTGGCGACCCGGCTCCAGAAAGGGCATCCCGAGGGATTGAAGGCGTATTACGAGGACTATGTCTTCGGCGTGAAGGAATTTGGGGACTTCATCGACCGGTTTCCGGTCCGGAAGCTGCTGGAAGAGCAGTTGTCTGAAATGGAAAACTTTGAACGGCTGGCCTAGGGAGAAAAAGAGACGATGCAATCGACAGCAGAGATGGAATTTACACCACAGGAAATGATTGTGGTGGCCGGTGCGCGGATTCTGGAAAACAACAAGGTCGTATTTGTGGGAACCGGGCTGCCCATGATCGCGACCGTACTGGCCATCCGTACCCATGCCCCCGGTATCATTCCGGTCTTCGAGGCCGGTGCCGTGGGGCCGACACTGGAAAGCGGGCTGCCGTTTTCCGTGGGAGACTCCCGGACATCGAGCCGGGCGTCCTACACCAAGGGGCTCAATGCCGCCTTTGAACTGACCCAGCGCGGATTCTGTGACTTCGGATTCGTGGGCGGGGCCGAAATCGATCCCTTCGGCAATCTCAACTCCACCATGATGGGAACGTTTCCTGATGATTATCAGAAACCGAAGGTGCGGCTGCCCGGAAGCGGCGGGGCCAGCGACATGGCTTCATCGTGTGAACGGACCATCCTGATCATGCCCCATGAACGGCGGCGGTTCAACGAAACCATCAGCTATGTGACCAGTCCCGGCCATCTGGATGGCAGTCCGGGCGCCCGGGAACGGGCCGGACTCCTCGGTGAGGGGCCGTACCGGGTCATCACCACCCGGGCGGTGATGGATTTTGATCCCGATACCCGCCGGATGCGGCTGATCCACACCCTGCCCGGCGAAACGGTGGAGAGCGTCCAGGCCAACACCGGCTTTGAACTGCTGGTGGCCCCGCAGGTGACGCCCTTTGATCCGCCG
>JBEPXL010000202.1:0-6410 GCA_041641935.1 Desulfobacteraceae bacterium
CCTGCAGACCTGTGTGAAAGCGGCGCTGGAAGGTTTTCGCCGCCGGCGCTTTTTTATCGCGGTCAACGGAACCCGCCCCGGAAATCTCGATGATGAAGTGGTGCTGATGCCGGACACCCGGGTGCAGTTTGTCCGGCTGATCCCTCTGGTGGGAGGTTGAACAATGAATTCGCTGTACGAACTGTCGCCGCTGGCGGAAAAGGTCTGGGAATGGGCATTGAACTGGCTGCCCGCACAAAAGGACTATCCGAAGAACTATCAACAGGATTTCAGGGCGGAAAAAGCCCTTTCGAAGTACAGCCGGAAACCGGAACAGGACATTCCCCCCCTTGTTGACGAGGCGGTTGCGGCGCTGAAGGAGGTATTCGGAAATGAAACCGCCACAGCCGTCACGGCATTTTACTGCCTGCCGGCGGCGCGTAAACTGCCGCACCGGGGGCAGCAAAACCCTTTACCAACCTGGCGGATCCACAAGGACATGCTGACGATCGCCGAATATTTCCTGGTGCGGGAATCCACTCCGCATACCCGGCAACTGCTGCTGACCCGCCTTCAGGGCCTGCTGACGCGCGAACTGCCGCCTGAGTCCACAACTGCGCTTGACTTCACTGTTGAAAATCTGGGAGAGAACTATCGCCACTTTTACGATACAGATGCGGAAGAAGAAGGCTACCTGAAACCGGTGATTTCTGATCTCGCTGCAATTCTGATATACTGCCTGAATCCTGAAGAGCATTGGGAGGAATGCCGGGCGCTGCTGCATTGCGAGTGGAACAGAGAATTTATTCCTCATTACAGCAACAACCACAGGGAGAACACGTATGCAATCATTAAAAGTCACCTCCGTCTGCGCTGGTTGATAGAGAAATGCCTGGCGGTGGCATTCGAACGGGGTGAATTCGATTACACCGATTTCTGCCGGATGGCGGACCTGTCCCACGGACTGGTTCACTATACCTGCGCCCGATACGATCGGGAGGATGAAGACGAACGGGAGAACCAGACACACGCCCGGGCCATCCTCTGCGAATACAACGAACGGTATGTCTGGGAGCGGTATGAGATCATAGAGCCCATTGTTGATCCGGAAGAAGAGTACCGGAAACAGGTGGATCGGTTCGGCACGCTGGAAACCTGCGCCGGAGACCGCTACCCCGGATGCCGCTGGCTGCTCAAGACCTGTGAACATATCGAAACATACGGCCTCACCGCCAAAGTGGTCTGTGATGAATACGGCCATCTGCCGAGTATCTTCACCGGTTTTGCCGCAGTCCACCGGTATGCCGATGGAGAAACACCGGAGACACTGGCGGAGAGCCTGAAAGCCTTCAAACCCGCCACACTGTGGCTGGTCTTTCCCTTTGCCGGTCTGGGGCAGCGCCCGATCCTCACTGCACTGAAAGCCGAAGCCCTGATCCCCCTGCACGAATTCATGATGCAACTGGTCGGCGGGCAGCCTTACCGCCCGAAACCCCGTATCAATACGTTTGACAACAGTGACAGTGAAGAAAGCGGCATCGTCGATTTCGCCGCACTGGAAACTGCGGTGGAGAAGGTTCCGGCGAAGCTGATCAAGAAATACTTCACCTCCCTCAAAAAATCCAAAGCGGGGTATACAAGAGCCGTGTATCTGTGTGAAGCGGTCATGGGAACCAACCGCGCCACGCTGGAAAAGTCCCTTGCAAAACACAACCAGATCGGGCTCAAGGCATATGGCCTGCTGCCCCTGCAGGATGAGAATGATCCGGTCGAGCGGTATCTCACGCTGCGGCGGGTCTGGAAGGAATGTACAAAATACGGGGCGGAACGGCAGGCCAATACAAGGGCGGCGATCACCGTGGGCCTCAAGAATCTGGCCCGGCGGGCCGGATACCGCGATGTAGCCCGTCTGGAGTGGGATATGGAATCCCGCCTCAGTGAACAGGTTGAATCGGTGCTGGATGAGCAGGTCATGGGGGACTGGACGGTATCCGTCGAGATGGAGGGACTGAAGACGAAGCTGCGGGTGCAGAAGGCGGGGAAGCTGCTGAAAAGCGTTCCGGCCGGTCTGCGAAAGCATCCGGATTACAAAGGGCTGCGGGAGCAGATGAAAATGCTCGATGATCAGGCACGGCGCTTCCGTCTGGCGCTGGAAAACATGATGTGCAACGGGGAAACCCTGAATCCTGATGAACTGAAGAAACTGGGGCGCATCGCAGCCGTGCGGTTTCTGATGTCCAACCTGATCGGTATCGACGCAAATGGTCATACGGGACTGATCGATGCCGGGCAGGCAAAACTTGCCGGCCTTGCGGATACACAGCCTGTTCAGGGGGATTTGCGTATCGCCCATGTAGACGATCTTTACCAGTCACAGATCCTGAGCCAGTGGCAGAAAAAACTGGTGGGAGCAGGTCTTGTTCAGCCGTTCAAGCAGGCGTTCCGCGAGCTTTATGTCGTGACGCCTGCGGAAGAGGACACTTCACCACAGAGCCACCGGTATGAGGGAAGAAACATCAATACGGCCATTGCCTACCGCCTGCTCCAGAGTCGCGGCTGGTATTCCCGGGGGGGGGAAGGCGACTGCGACTGTATCCGCATATTTCCGGATGAGGACATCACGGCATACTGGCTGTTTCCAGGGGTTCATCATTTCTTTACGGAGGACGAAACCCAGGTTGCCGATGTGATCGAATTCAGGCGGGGAGGGAAGTTGATTCCTCTCCATGAAGTGCCGAGACGGATATTTTCTGAAGTCATGCGCGATGCCGACCTGGCGGTGTCGGTGGCCGCCGTCGAGGATGATGGCGGGTACTGGTCTGCGGAAGTGGGGGCCGCCCGTATTGCCGTGGTGCAGGAAGTAATGAACAGACTGGGATTTGACAACCTGACATTCGAAGACCATTTTGTATATGTTCAGGGAAAACGGGCCAGGTACCGGATCCATATGGGCAGCGGCAATATCCATATCATGCCGGGGGCCTATCTGTGTATCGTACCGGAACGGAAAGGGAAGGAAAAGCCGATCTATCTGCCCTTTGCGGAGAGTGACCGCAAAACCACCGAAATCATCTCGAAGGCGATTCTGCTGAGTGACGATGATCGCATTGATGATGCCAGTATCAACACCCAGATCAATGCCGCAGTGGGAGCCTGAACAGAAGATCATCCGGTTCGATGAAATCCGCTGGAGCGAATCATCAGTTCTCTACATATTGATTCAGAAAGAGGAAGACAATGACAAAGACAACTATTCTGGAAAAACTTGCGCAGCAACCTGTTATCGGGGACGGCGGAACCATATTCGAGCTGGAACGGAGAGGCTATGTAAGCGCCGGACCGTTTACCCCCCAGGCCGTACTGGAGCATCCGGACGCGGTCAGACAGTTGCAGACCGATTTTGCCCGCGCCGGTGCAGAAGTGCTGCAGACCTGCACCTATTACGCCCATGAAGAAAAACTCAAGGTCGTCGGATTGGCTTCAGCCCTCAGGGAAATCAATACCCGGGCCGTGCAGATCGCCCGTCAGGTCGCGGATCAGTATGATGCACTGGTAGCGGGAGCCATATGCAACACATGGGCCTATGAACCCGGAAACGCCTCCACACATACCGAAACCAGACGCCAGTTTGATGAACAGATACGCTATCAGAACGATGAAGGGGTCGATTTTTTTATTGCCGAAACCATTGAATACCTCGGTGAGGCGGAAATTGCGCTGGAAGCCATCAAAGCCGCCGGCCTGCCGGCCATGATCACGCTGGGATTCAAAAAGAATGACAAAACCCTGGAAGGCGTCCTTCTGGAAGACGCCTTTAAAAGGCTTGAAGAGAAAGGCGCAGACATTGTCGGCATCAACTGCTTCCGTGATCCCGGACAGATGCTGCCGCTGGCCCGCCGGACCCGCGAGGCCGTCAGCTGCTTTGTCGCCACCCAGCCTGTGGCCTACCGGTGTTCACAGGACAAGCCCTACTTCCAGATTCAGGAACATGAGGGAAAAGTCGCCTTTCCGCTGGAACTGGATCCATTCGTTCTGACCAGAATGGAAATGGCTGCGTATGCATTCGAAGCGCAGAAAATGGGCATCAACTTCATCGGTTCCTGCTGCGGAACAGCACCCCACCATATCCGCGCCATGGCCGAAGTGCTGGGCCGAACCGTTCCGGCAAGCAAATACTCCCCGCAACTGGACATGCATACCATTATCGGTGATGCTTCGCATGTCAGGGAAAAAGACGCCCGGATCCTGTGTGAACAGCGCTACGGCAAGGCCCATTGTGAATATATCGAAAATTAAAATCGGCAGGCCCTGTTCCACGCTTTATTCAGGGACGCCCACAGGGGGATTGTCCCTGAATAAAGTAGAAAAGAGGAAAGAATGTAGAACAATTTCTCCCTTTTCAGAACCAGAATCCCACCCCTGCCACAAAAGAGGTAACATCCGTATCTTCCCCTTCGGCCTCTGCAAGATCCGCCGTTTCCCCGAGCTTCCGGCTCCATGAAATCCCGATATAGGGCGCAAATTCCCTGCGGATTTCATACCGCAGCCGGATTCCCAGTTCAAGGTCATTGAAGCCCTGCCCGACGCCGAATTCCTCGACCTCCTGAAGTGCAAATCCCGTCTCCAGCCGTGGCTGCAGAATCAGCCGCTGGCTGAGCAGAAGATGATACTCGACTTCCAGGGCGGCGGAGATATCGCCGTCTTCGCTGAGGTATGCGGTTGCATCCACTTCGAACCAGTAGGGCGCAATCCCCTCCGCCCCCACTGCGGCGAAGGTCCGTTCCGGGTTCGGTTCAAAATCATGCCGGATGCCGAACTTCAGATCCCAGAACGGCGCAACATTCCGGGCATAGAATGCCTCGACTTCCACCCCCTCGAACGAATCCTCTTCGATCAGCCATTCCGCTTCGCTTTCCAGGAGCAGCTTGTGAAAATCATTGCCCATCCATGCCGAAACATCCCACAGAAAGAGGGGATGTCCTTCCCTGGACTGGTATTCCAGCCGGTCCGCGCTGAAGGTCGCAAACATCATGTTGTCGTGGACGGTCTGTACCCCGAAATTCTCCTGCACCCCCGGCTGTCCGTCATCGGCATACTTCTGAATTCCTTCCCCCGCCTCCGGATCGGTTTCCACCTCATGGTAACCGGCCGGAAAACCGCGGTCCTCCGGATCGGCGAAAGAGCCGGAATCAGCCGTGGCGGTGACAGGAAGCAGCAGCAGGAACAGAAAGATCACCCATTGTCTCATCATATTCTCCTCTTTCTCAGGCCACCCGGACGACCTGGAACATGCCTGCTTCCATGTGGTAGAGCAGGTGACAGTGGAACGCCCAGTCGCCCTTTTCAATGGGAGTGATCAGTGCCGAAACCACTTCCCCGGGTTTGGTCAGAATGGTGTGTTTGAAGGGCAGTCTGCCCGCACCGTTTTCCAGCTGCATCCACATGCCGTGCAGGTGAATGGGATGCTCCATCATGGTATGGTTGACCAGAAACAGCCGCAGACGTTCATTGTGCCGGAAGAGATACGGCCCCGGATGCTCGGTGAATTTCATGCCGTCGAACGAGAACATGTACCGCTCCATATTGGCGGTGATGTTGATGGTCATCTCCCGGTCCGCCGTCTCGGCGTAGGGCTGCGGTTCGGTGGAGACAAGGTCGTCATAGGTCAGAACCCGCCAGCCGTCCTCCCCGATGCCCAGGCCCGGTTCATCCAGCCGGTATCGGGGATTCATCACGACCATGGCCACGCTGGAACTTTTCCGGTCCGGCATGAAGGGTTCCGGCCCGTTTGGCCCCGGGATTCCGGGATACTGTCTCTTCTTCTGATCCCCCGTTTCCATCTTCTCATGTTCCATATCGTCGTGGTCCATTTTACCTTTACCGCTGCTCATCCCGCCATGATCCATGTCCCCATGCCTCATGCCGAACAGACTGTCGTCCATCCCGCCCATGCCGATGTCTGCCAGCCGCCGTACCGGGCGTGGCCGCAGATCGGGAACGGGCGCTTCCATCCCCGGTTCCGGGGCGAGTGTTCCGCGGGTATACCCGCTGCGGTCCAGGGATTCGGCGAAAATGGTAAACGCCCTGTCTTCCCGGGGCCGTACCAGTACATCGTAGGTTTCAGCTACACCGATGCGGAATTCGTGAACGTTGACAGGGCGCACCGCCTTGCCGTCGGCCATCACCACATCCATGTCCAGATCGGGAATACGGACATCGTAGTTGGTCATGGTGGAGGCATTGATAAAACGCAGCCGGATCGTCTCCCCCGGATTGAAAATCGCCGTCCAGTTCATATCCGGCGAGTGGCCGTTCATCAGGAATGTGTAGGTGTATCCCGTCACATCCGCCAGATCGACAGGACTCATCCGCATCCGCCCCCAGGCCATGCGGTCCCTGAGGGTATCCAGGAAGCCCCGATCACCCACATC
>JBEPXL010000203.1:0-6397 GCA_041641935.1 Desulfobacteraceae bacterium
GATCACATGATCCAGATCACCGGAAAGGTCAGCTGAAATGTCCCGCCATACATCCGAAATCAACGTGCCATAGGGATGATAGGTATGCTTTTTGCCGCCATAGTCCTTTGTTGTTTTGTCACAGGCCGGACAGTAGGTATATTGTATTCTGGTTTTTGCATGTTTCAGCGTCCCTGTATATTTCGTATGGACCAGCGCGCCGAAATGATATCGGGGCAATGCGGACAGATTTTCATCAGGTGACGGGCGGTCCGATTTGATACTGATCCATAACTGATACTGCATTGATGCGGCAATACACGTATGAAAATGAACCAGATCAGCAGGTTCACCGATAGTAATCAGCGTCGCTTCCGGTCCCAGTTTTTGTACGATTGTCAGGATAAATTGTGTGAAAATTTCAGAATGATATTCTGTCCGGGTACTGGCGGGTAAAATCAGCAGACAGACATCCGTCAGTTCCGGTAACCGTCTGCCGGAAACATCATCTTCGGCAACAGAATAATGTCGTATGTGGAGTGGATTACAATCTTCAGATAGATGTGTCATTTCAGATAACCTTCAATAAACGTACACAGCACATCCAGTTCGGGGCGGGAAAACGCAACAGTACAGTGACTGTAGGAACATAGCGTTTGAAGTGCATTTTTTCTTTGGAAATTTCCTGCCCCATCCAGTACATATGCGATCTTGTAACCAGCATCATCAAGTTGATGGTAGCGCGCCTGCGCCTGACCGGCTTTTCGCTCGATGACACTGTTCGTTGTAACCTGAAAACCGACTTCTATGGCAACGTATTTTTTTTTGTCTGTAACGACAAGATCAAAAGAGGTGGGACGATTTGTCTGTTCATCTGTGTGAGTGATGCCTGGTATGGTCGCATTGGAAAGAACTTCAGCGGCTTTCAAGTTCAGATGTTTTTTCAGATAGGCGATGACAAATTTCTGTGCCAGTTGACCCAGATCATTGGTTTTGGCTCCCATTGTGATACGGCTTACCCAGATATAGCGCTGCTTGATAAACTTCTTTAAATTATCAGGCTGTCCGAGATAATTTCCGATTATACATTTTGCCAGAACGGCAGCCGTTTCATTATTCTGGCAGGAACTGCCAAACATGAGAATTGCGGTTACATCTTCTATCAGAGCATCAAATCTGCGTTCCTGAGACAGCTTGTTTCCTGTCAGACTCAACTGATGATTGGTCAAACTGGAAACCGGCAATACCTGAAAACGATAGGAAACGACATTTCCTTTCCAAAGATACGCCATTTCCCCGGATGGAAAAAGGCTTGAAAAATGAGCATTCACTCGTTGTAACTGTTCACCGCCGAAATCAGCCAGAATAGACAGATGCTTGAGAAACAGATTTCCGGGTAAAGAGGAATTGCGGACAATATTGAAAAAGTTCTGCAGATTATGAACCGGTACACTCAATAACGCAATAAATTCATCCTGCGTTTTTAAAAGAACCGGAATTACACTCAGTTTTGCAGCTTCTCTGGACAGTTCCGACGGCCAGAACATGGAAGCGACATTACGTAATTCAGCAACAGTTCTTCTGTATGGATCATGTTGAGACATTGTCAAACGTCTTGTTTTCTAAAAAAAGTTGTCAAATCAGAGAGTGTTTTTCCAGAAGATCGGTCAGGATAAAAACAAGTCACTGCCCATCATTGGCAGCATCGAGATTCATCAGGATGCCGATGGAGGCCATGTTCATCAGAAGGGATGTACCGCCGTAGCTGATAAAAGGCAGGGTGAGTCCCTTGGTCGGCAGGAGCGAAAGGGCCACGCCCATGTTGATCAGAACCTGGAGCCCCAGCGAAACCGTCAGCCCCGTCGCCAGTAATGCGTCGAAAGACTTCCGGGCCTTGAATGCGATGCGGATTCCCCGCCAGATCACCAGCCCGTAACAGCCGACGACAATCAGCACGCCGATCAGGCCGGCCTCTTCCCCGATGACGGAAAAGATAAAATCGGTGTGGGGTTCCGGAAGATAGAAAAGTTTCTGATACCCGCTGCCGATGCCCGCCCCCCAGAGGCCGCCGACCCCGAATGCGATAAGCGACTGAATCGCCTGATATCCCTCATTGGCGGCATAGTCCCAGGGGTTGAGAAAACTGAGGAGCCGGGCCATCCGATAGTCGGCTTTGACCATGAGCATCACCGCAGCCGGCAGCAGCACCAGAAACGCCAGCGAAAGATGCCGGAGCCGGACCCCGCCGACAAACATCATGATCCAGGTGATGGCGCAGAGGATGACCGCCGAACCGAAATCGGGCTGGAGCATGATCAGACTGGCCAGCAGAACGAGAACCAGGGCATGGGGAACAAAGCCGACCGAGAAATCCTTCAGTTTCTCTCCTTTTTTACTCATGGAATAGGCGAGATAGAGAATCAGGGCGAACCGGACAAATTCGACCGGCTGAAAGGATATACTGCCGAAACGGAGCCACCGGACGGCACCGCCGGCCGCGGCACCGAAACTGGTCACCTTCACCGCAATCAGCAAAAAGACCGCCAGCCCCAGAAGCGGATAGGTCAGGGTCCGGAGCCACCGGAGGGGAAACCGCCTGCAGAGGATCATCAGAGAGAGTCCGAAGGCGGCGTATACCGCCTGACGCTTCAGGAAATAGGCGTCTTCCCCGAACTTTTTCAGGGCAAGGGCAGAGCTGGCGCTGTAGACCATGACAATGCCGATACCGACAAGAAACAGAACCGGAAAGAGGAGCCGGACGTCGTAGCCCAGTGCAGTGGGATATCCGATGCCCGCGGTTCTTCGATAGATCGGCAGGTGCGGTTGCATATCAGTTGATCTCCGTCAGCTGTCGCACAGCACGACAGAAGTCTTCGCCACGCGCTGCGTAGCTGCGGTACATGTCAAAGCTCGATCCGGCCGGTGAAAGCAGCACCACATCCCCGGCTGCCGCCGACTGCCGGGCCATCCGGACCGCTTCGTCCATCGACGCCGCCACAGTCACACCGTTCTGGCAGGCCGGGCCGAGAATCCTCTGAATCGTTCCGGCGCTCTCTCCCATTGCGATCAGCCGTTTGACCCGGCGACGGACCGGTGCTGTCAGCACCTGATAATCGCTGCCCTTGTCCCGGCCCCCCATAATCAGGATCACCGGGGCATCAAAGGCATCCAGGGCCCGGATCACCGCATCCACATTGGTCGCCTTGGAATCATCCACATACCGGACGCCGTCCAGGCTCATCACCGGTTCCAGACGATGGGAAAGCCCCTGAAATTCTTCCAGTGCGGATTGAATCCCTGCCGGGGTCGCCCCGGCCGCCAGGGCCGCCAGGGCCGCCGCCGCCACATTTTCCCAGTTGTGCCGCCCCTGGAGTTTCAGCCGGGACAGATCAATCGTCACCGGTGTTGAATGTTCAGTATGGCAGATCAGTACCGCCCCCTGCAATATTGCACCCGGCCCGGAAAGATCTTCCGCTGAATTATAGCGCCATCTCCGGCTCGCAACCTGGTCCGCAAGAGAAAGGACTGACGGGTCACCGGCATTGAGTACAGCGACATCGGATGCCTGCTGATTCTCAAACAGGCGCCCTTTGCTCTCAACGTAGCTGCGGAAGTCCGGATACCGGTCCAGGTGATCCTCGGAAATGTTCAGCAGCACACCGACCCGGGGACGAAACGTTTCAATGGTATCGAGCTGAAAACTGCTCACCTCGACCACCACCCGGTCTGCCTTCACACCGGCTGCGACATAGTCGATAAGGGGTGTGCCGATATTACCGCCGACAAAGACGGAAAGCCCCGAAGCCGACAGCATCTTCCCCAGCAGTGTCGTTGTCGTGGTCTTTCCGTTGGTTCCGGTTACCGCAATGACCGGTTCGGCAATGAACCGGAACGCCAGTTCCATTTCACCGATCACCGGAATTCCCCGCTGCCGGGCAGTTTCCAGAAAGGGAATCCTGTGCGGAACACCGGGACTGAGCACGATCAGATCGGCCTTGTCCAGCAGCTCCGGCGGATGGCCCCCCAGCTCGAGATGGACACCGGTCTCCCGCATTGCCTGCACTTCTCCGGCCAGGGCGTTTTCGTCCCGCCGGTCCGTCACCGTGACGGAAGCGCCCCGGCTTTTCAGAAAGCGGGCACTGGCGGCGCCGGAACTGCCGAGCCCGAGGACCAGCGTATGTCGCCTGTAAAGATTCATTCCGGCAGGGTTTTCCGTTTGAGAAGACATTATCGCAGCTTCAGGGTACTGAGGGAGATCAGGGCCAGGGCGATGGAAATGATCCAGAACCGGACGATCACCTTGGGTTCCGGCCATCCTTTCAGTTCAAAGTGGTGGTGAAGCGGGGCCATGCGGAAGATCCGGCGGCCATTGGTCATCTTGAAAAAGCTCACCTGGAAAATGACCGACAGCGCCTCGATCACAAACAGGCCGCCGACCAGCACCAGCATGATTTCCTGCTTGGTAATGACCGCAACAGTGCCCAGGGCGGCTCCCAGGGCCAGAGAACCGACATCCCCCATGAAGACCTGGGCCGGATAGGAGTTGAACCAGAGAAAACCGAGCCCTGCTCCCACCAGAATACCGCAGAAAATGGTCACTTCGCCGCTGCCGGGGACATAGTTGATCTGAAGATAGTCAGCGATCCGGACATGACCGGTCACATAGGCAAACACCATGTAGGTAACCGCCGCGACGATCATGGGGCCGGTGGCCAGTCCGTCCAGCCCGTCGGTCAGGTTGACGGCATTGGAAGTGCCCACGATCACCAGCGCCGCAAAAAAGATATACCCCCATCCCAGATCCGGAGAAACATTCTTGAAAAACGGCAGGGTCACATGGGTATCAAAGTCGGGGATATTGTAGAGAAACATTCCCAGCCCCAGGGCGAGCAGAACCTGGAGCCAGAATTTCCCCCGGGCGCTGAGCCCCTTGCTCCGCTTTTTCACCTGCATCAGATAATCATCAACAAACCCGATGCCGCCGTAGCCGATCGTAGCCAGCAGAATCACCCATCCATAGAAGTTGGACAGGTCCATCCAGAGCAGGGCGGAAACTGCGGTCGAAAAAATGATCAGGGTTCCCCCCATGGTCGGGGTCCCCGCCTTGCCTATATGGGTCTGGGGCCCGTCATCCCGGACATACTGTCCGACCTGCATCCGGCTCAGGGTGCGGATCACCCAGGGACCCAGAACAAAGCAGATCAGAAATGCGGTCAGGCTTGCATAAATGGTCCGGAAGGTAATGTAGCGGAAAACATTAAAGATCGTAAAGGTCGTATGAAGTGGATACAGTAAGTGGTACAGCATAGTTGGCGCAATCCGGTTCAGGCGGAATTTCAGTTATCGATTTCATCATGTTTGCCATGCAGCGGCATGGCCCCGTCAGCCCACTCTTTGATGGCATTCACCACCGTTTCCATCGCCATTCCGCGGGAACCTTTGACCAGCAGCCAGTCACCGGGCCGGAGAACGGTTTTCAGAACATCAATCACTTCGGTCCGGGTGCCGGCCATTATCCTGTCCGAAGCCATTCCACCGGCGGCTGCTCCGGATGCCACGGACCGGGCAAATTCTCCCACAGCACAGATACGGTCCACGCCCGATTCCGCAGCGGCGTTTCCGATCTCCCGGTGAAGTTCACCGGATGCCGCTCCCAGTTCGAGCATGTCCCCGATCACAAGTATCCCCCGCTCCTTCCCTCTCAGGATCCGGAGCGTTTCAAGGGCCGCCTTCACAGAAGACGGATTGGCATTGTAGGTATCGTCGATCAGGTGGATACCGCACCGGGTGCTGAGGGAGGTCATTCGTCCCCGGACCGGTGCGAATGCCTCCAGACCATCCCGGATCATCTCCGGCGGAATCCCCAGAAGAGAACCGACCGCAGCGGCAGCCAGGGCATTGGATACCATGAACCGCCCCGGCACCCGGAGCCGGACCGGTATCTCTCCGTACGGCATCGCCAGGGTAAACCGCGTCGTGGCGCCTTCCGAAACAACGGAACGTGCCCGGATCTGTGCATCGGGCGAAAAGCCGAAAAAGAGCGTCGGCCCGCTGTACCGGCGGGCCAGTTTCAGGCCGCCGGGATCATCGGCATTGAGTACAGCGGTTCCGCCGGGAACCAACTCCTCCAGCAGTTCTCCCTTGGCGGACATGACACATTCCACCGGTCCGACGCCTTCCAGATGCGCCTGCCCGATATTTGTGATGACGCCGATTTCCGGCCGGCAGATCCGGGTAAGATACCGGATTTCGCCAAGATGGTTCATTCCCAGTTCCAGCACCGCCCGCTGGTGATTCCGGCTGAGACGGAACAGGGTCAGGGGAAGGCCGATGGCGTTGTTGTAGTTTCCTTCCGTCGTCAGAATGGTATCGCGCCGGGAGAGCACCGCTCCGATCATGCTCCGGGTAAACCCCGCTG
>JBEPXL010000204.1:0-6384 GCA_041641935.1 Desulfobacteraceae bacterium
ATGTACAGTGTATCCAGCAGGCCTTGGTCAACGTCGGCCAGTGCTACAATACGCCGATCATCACCACCAATCCGAGATGCAAGATCGAAGGCGCCGATCACATCGAGTTCCATGAGGACAAACCGAGCGAAGCGACGGACGAAATGGTCATCAAGGCCATCAGCCGGTTCAAGAACCGGAAGCTTCCGATAGAGATTCCCAAAATCCGGAACATGGGCATCCACGGCTTCTCCCACGAGTATATCAACTACATGCTGGGCGGCAGTTTCCGGGGTTCCTACAAGCCGCTGAACGAGAACATCATCAACGGCCGGATCCGTGGTGTTGCCGGTGTTGTCGGCTGCACCAATCCCCGCGTCAAGCAGGACTGGGTCCATGTGGAACTGGTCAAGGAACTGATCCGGAACGACATCCTCGTGGTCCAGACCGGATGTTCCCAGGTGGCCCTGGCCAAGGCCGGTCTCCTGACACCGGAAGCCGCCCATCTGGCCGGCCCGGGTCTGAGCGAGGTCTGTGAAACCGTTGGTATGCCGCCGGTTCTGGGGCTGGGTTCCTGTGTCGACAACAGCCGTATCCTGATCGCCTGTACGGAAATGGTCAAGACCGGCGGGCTGGGCGACAGCATTGCCGATCTGCCGGTTGCCGGTGCGGCCCCCGAGTACATGAGCGAGAAAGCCATCGCCATCGGGCAGTATTTTGTCGCCTCCGGCGTCTTCACCGCCTTTGGCGTCACCTTCCCGGTGATCGAGGGAACCAAATTCCACAAACTCATGTTCGAGGAGATGGAAACAGAGTACGGTCTGGGCAAATGGGGATTTGCGGTTGATCCCTATGAAATGGCCAGGATGATGATCGAACATATCGACAAGAAACGGAAGGCCCTCGGCATCGACAAGGCCAGAGAGCGTGTCATGATGGACTTCCAGGATCGTCGTCAGCTCGAAGACGTTGCATAATCTTCTCTGACGGATCTTCTGAAAAAAAGGGCTCCGGGGTATTCCCGGAGCCCTTTTTTTCGGCCTGCCGGATTTGACTTGCACCTCAGGAATCCTTATTTTTTCTATAGTTAGGAGGTGCGTTATGATGACATTGAACGAAATTCGCAATAACCGAAATCTGCTCAACGAAATCGACTGGAACATGACCCCCGAAGAGGCGGTACGGCTCTATCTGGAATGGGGGAATAACTGGGCCCGGAGTAACTATGTCATCCGGTCCAAAGACGATTTCAGCCACTATTTTGTGGTCAATACCTGGAAAGAGCGCCCCGTCATCTACCTGATCCGGCGGAATTCCGATGAAGCGGTGGAACTGGCCAAATTCCACATGCCCCAGGAGGTGGAGAACGACTTCCTGAAATCGGTGGGGCACAACAAAGGCGTTTTTGCGGTGGAAGGCGGTGTAAAACGCTGGCTCAGAAAGGAACTGGCATACGAGGCCTGATCCGAAATGATCATTGCATGCTGCGGCGGGAACGCTCCCGGAGAGTGACCTCCCGCCGTATTTTTTTCTGCGGGAAGACGGGGAGGCGAACCGGATTTCGCCGGGCTGACGGTACGGGCAGAGGATTGTGCATTCCCGCTTGACAGCATGAATCCGTTTCATTATATTTCCCAAACGCGCATAGTGGCTTTTCACCGATAACATCAGGATGCCGACATGGAGCCCCTGGCTTATGTAAAAGCCCCCTTTTCCAAACTCGGAGAGAAGGTTCTCTTCATCTTGCAGGAACTGGGGCGAATCACCATTTTCTTTTTAGAAGGTCTGATCCACATCTTCTATCCGTTCCGGCTCTACAAACTCCTCGAACAACTCTATTTTATCGGGATGAAATCGGTTCTGGTGATTTCCCTGACCGGGGCGTTTACCGGCATGGTCCTGGGCTTTCAGGGGTATTACACCCTGGTCAAGTTCGGTTCTGAAGGGGTTCTGGGGACGGTGGTGGCGCTGACCCTGATCCGCGAACTGGGGCCGGTTCTGACGGCGATCATGATTACCGGCCGTGCCGGATCGGCCATGGCGGCGGAAATCGGCATCATGCGGATCTCCGAGCAGATCGACGCGCTGGAGACGATGGACATCAACCCGGTGCGCTATCTGTTCAGCCCCCGTCTGGCCGCCTCTCTCATCAGTTTTCCCCTCCTCACCGCGCTGTTCGATGTGGTGGGGATTTTCGGCGGATACCTGACCGGCTCCGTTCTGCTGGGGATCAACCCCGGCATCTATCTTTACCGGACCGAGGCGAGCGTCCAGATGGTGGATGTCAACGGCGGCTTCATCAAAGCCGTTGTGTTCGGGGCCGTGGTGGTCACCACCTGCTGCTATCAGGGGTATTACACCCATATCCGTGAGAAGGGGTTCGGTGCAAAGGGTGTCAGCTTCGCCACAACCTCGGCGGTGGTCATCTCCAGTGTGTTGATTCTGGCGACGGACTATGTCTTAACTTCATTTCTCATGTAAGGATTCTATGAGCGCCCCCCTGATCGAGTTCGAGGATGTCCATAAGTATTTCGGGAAGAACCATGTACTCAAAGGGATCAATCTTAAGATCCAGAAGGGCGAAATCACGTCGGTCATCGGCAAGAGCGGTGAAGGAAAAAGTGTTCTGCTGAAACATATCATCGGTCTGCTTCACCAGGATGAAGGCCGGATTCTTTTCGAGGGTAAACCGCTGTCGGAAATGAAAGCGGCGGAGCGGAAAGCCCTCAAGCTGAAATTCAGCTACATGTTTCAGGAAACCGCACTCTTTGACTCCATGACCATCTTTGACAACATTGCCCTGCCGCTCCGGGAGAAAAATCGGCATTCCCGGGAAGAGGTCGCCGAACGGGTCCGGGACAAGATGGGGCAGCTCGACCTGAGCGACATCGAGAACAAATATCCGTCCCAGCTGTCCGGCGGCATGAAAAAACGGGTGGCCCTGGCCCGTGCCCTGGTGACGGATCCGGAAATTATTCTGTTTGATGAACCGACCACGGGACTCGATCCGATCCGGAAGAATGCGGTTCACAGCATGATCGCCGATTATCAGAAGCGGTTCGGATTCACCGCCGTGGTGGTCAGCCATGAAATTCCGGATATTTTCTATATTTCCCAG
The DNA here is from genome assembly GCA_041641935.1 of Desulfobacteraceae bacterium. Classification (GTDB taxonomy): domain Bacteria; phylum Desulfobacterota; class Desulfobacteria; order Desulfobacterales; family Desulfococcaceae; genus JBEPXL01. The sequence goes on from JBEPXL010000204.1 coordinate 3,098, forward strand.
CGGATCGCCATGATCGACGAGGGCGTTATCGTCTTTGCAGGAAATACCGAGGCGATCCGGCAGGACCGCAATCCCGTGGTGCAGCAGTTTATCAATGGCCTGGAAAGCCGTCACGACGCCCTGACCGGCATGATTCCGCAGTCCCAGGGGGAACGCCGTTTCCAGGAAGAGATGGCCCGGATGCGCCGCCACCGGAGCGCCTTTTCCATCATCCTCCTGACTGTGGAGAACCTGTATGAGATCAACAAGATGGCCGGTTATGAGGCGGAACAGGCCGCGCTCAAGAGTTTCAGCGACAAGGTGCGGAGTTACCTCCGCGTCACCGATATCTGCTCGCGGCTGGGGATGAACAAGATCATGCTGCTGCTTCCCCGGACGAGCCGTGAGGATGCACAGATGGTCTGCAAAAACATGGCCGAGAAAATGAAGCAGGACGGACTGGTCGAGATCCAGACCTATCCGGGCTTCTGCTTTTCTGTCAGCGCGGGAATTGCCGAAGCGGAACAGGACAAACCCATTGAACAGCTGGTCTCTGCAGCGGAGTCGAGCAAAAACATTTTTTACGAGTTCAAGGTCTGCTAGCCGGTGGGAGGAGCAAACAAATGAAAAGAGGAACCGTAGAAGTCTGGGTAGGTGTCTTTATCGCCATCGGGCTGGTCTGCGTCGGATACCTGACCATTAAACTCGGCAAAATGGAGTGGATCGGTGACAATTTCTATACCATTTCCGCCCAGTTTCAATCCGTTGCCGGTCTCAAGAAGGGGGCGCAGGTGGAGATCGCCGGTGTCCAGATCGGCAAGGTGGACCGGATCAGCCTGAACCAGAAACAGATGGTGGCCGAAGTGCATATGAAAATCGAAAAAGGACTCCAGCTTTCGGAGGATTCCATCGCATCCATCAAGACCTCGGGCCTCATCGGCGACAAGTACATCAAAATTTCTCCGGGCGGGATGATGGAAACAATCGAACCGGGCGGAATCATCACCGAAACCGAGTCGGCCATCGACCTGGAGGACATGATCAGCAAATATGTTTTCGGTGGTGTATAACGGCTCCTGATTTTCAGAAAAAAAATTTTGGCGACATGTAAGAGAAATGCCTTTCTCATACGTCCAAGACCCGCAAGCCGATGACTGACTTTTTTTCTGACCGGCGGAAACGCCGCTGATTACACCAACGAAGGAGAATATCATGAAGAAAATCATTTCTGTTCTGATAACCCTGACGCTTTTCCTGGCCATGCCGGCCTATGCCGAAAAGTCAAAGCCGCTGGATGACCTGAAAGGTCCGCTGGAGCAGGGGATCGCCATTCTGAAAGATCCGGAATACACCAGCAACCGGGAAGAACAGCGGGAGAAAATCTGGGAACTGGTCCAGAAAATGTTTGACTTCAAGGCCATTGCCATCCGGGCACTTGCCCGCAACTGGCGTGGCTTTTCGCCGGAACAGCAGGATGAGTTCACGGTGGTTTTCACGGAACTTCTTAAGAATACCTATCTGGACAAGATTCAGGGGCAGTTTCATGATGAGGAAGTTGTTTTCGAAGACCAGGATATGCTCTCCGAGGACAAGGCCGTGGTCGAGACCAAGGTGATCCGGCAGGGAAATGTGGAGATTCCCATCATCTACAGTATGCACTTCAAGGATACGGATCAGATCTGGCAGGTGTATGATGTCAACATTGAAGGCGTGAGTCTGGTAAAAAACTACCGGAACCAGTTCAAAAGCATACTGGACAAGGATTCTCCCGAAGATCTGATTAAACGGATCAGGGAGAAGAACGTAAAGCATGAACAGGATCGTAAAAACCAGTAACCGGCCGTCTGCCTGCCCCGTTTCCAGGTCTGTCCGGGGTGGCAAAGGAGAAGCCTTGTGAACCTGTTTTGTATCCGATATCATCTGCCTGTCATCCTCCTCTTCTGCCTGCTGTTTTCCTGGCCCGGCGGCCCGCTGACGGCCGTGGCGGAAGCGGAGAATCCTTCCGAAGCCGGGGAGATGGACCCGGAGTATCTGGAATTTCTGGAAGAATTCGAGGAGGAGGAGGAAGCAGAAGAGACGCTCCAGGTAGCCGATCCGCTCTACTACTGGAACAAGTCCATGTACTACTTCAACGACAGGCTCTACTTCTGGGTTCTGAAGCCGGTGGCGCGGGGCTATCAATTCGTGACGCCCCAGCCGGTCCGGACCGGGTTCAAAAATTTTTTCACCAATCTGACGACTCCGGTCCGGTTCGTCAACTGCCTCCTGCAGGGGAAATCCGAAGCGGCCGGTGTGGAGCTCGGACGGTTCATGGTCAATACCACTTTCGGCGGGCTGGGGTTCTTCAATCTGGCGCGGCTGGAACCGTCCCTGCAGGAGATTCCCGATGATGAGGATCTGGGGCAGACGCTGGCGGTCTACGGCATCGGCAACGGTTTCTACATTGTCTGGCCTGTGCTGGGGCCGTCCACGCTGCGGGATACCCTCGGTACCCTCGGAGACGGATTTCTGGATCCGGTCGCCTATGTTGATCCCACCGCGGCGGCTGCCGGCATCAGGGCCTTTGAACAGGTCAACGGGCTGACCTTCCGGCTGGGCGACTATGAAACGCTGAAGGACTCTGCCATTGAACCCTATGAAGCCATCCGGAATGCCTATATTCAGAACCGGCAGAAGAAGATAAAAGAATAATTTCCGGTACCGGAACCGGGTTTTCCGTTTCCGTACCTGAAGGGAATGGCGGTGTACTGCACGGCTGTTCCCTTTTTTGTTGCGGTTCCGGTAGACAGCCGCCTTCCACTGAACTGCATTTCACCTGCGGAGGTAATTGATGAAGCGTCTTCTGAGGCCCCTGTATGGCATCTATCAATGGCTGATTCTTGCGCCTGTGCTGCTCGTTTCCACCCTCTTCTTCGGCACTCTTGCCATCGTGATGGTTCCCCTGGCCGGTCCCCGCTTTGCCCGCTATTACAGCGGCTTGATCTGGGCCCGGGTGGTCGCCTGGGCGACCCCGGTCCGGGTCCGTGTGGTCGGCCGCGAGCATATCGATCCGGATCAGTCCTATGTCATCGTCTCCAACCATCTGAGCCATTATGATGTCCTGACCCTGTATGGCTGGCTGGAGATCGATTTCAAATGGGTCATGAAAAAAGAGCTGAAAAAACTCCCCATGATCGGGTATGCCTGCCATAAACTGGACCATATTTTCATCGACCGGGCCAATCGTGCGGCAGCCATTGCCAGTCTCAATGAAGCAAGACAGAACCTCTCGGCAGGAACCTCCATCCTCTTTTTTCCCGAAGGAACCC
>JBEPXL010000205.1:0-6378 GCA_041641935.1 Desulfobacteraceae bacterium
ACTGCTGCCAGCCGTATCCCCCCAGGAATAGAAACGCGATCAGTACCATGACGATGCAGAGGGAAAGACTGAGACGCCGTGCCCGGAAAAACTTCTGCTTGTCCGCATGGGTAAACGTAAAACTGGGGGTCGAAAAGGTCCGGGACAGGGCCGTCCCGACGGCAGGGGTCAGGGTATTGCGCTCCGGCCGGGTGCCGGGACGGGAAACATTGTTCAGCCGCAGCCGCCGGGATGAAAATGGATCCAGATCCGCTGCCGCTACCGTATGCTGAAGCTGTTCGCCGAGCATTTCGATCAGCGGCGGATAACTGCTCATCCGTCCGGAAACAAAGATCTGTTTTACCGGTTTCCGCCGCGGGTTGGCCTGATAAGTCTCAATGGTCCGTTCCACCTGCCAGCCCAGTCGCTCAACGGCCGGCATCATAATCGTCAGGATATCCTCTTCCGACAGGGCAAGCCCGTTTTCAGCCATCACCTCCGCCAGCGGCGGCGTCCCCTGAACCAGAGCGGAAAAAATCCGCTGCGCTTCCGCCAGCGGCAGGGCTTCCTCATGCCTCTGTTTCCGTGCAAGAGAAGGAACCACCGCCGCGCCCTGTACTTCGGCAGGTGCGTGAACATCTGCATCGTTTACAGCAGCGTATATTGCTTCCACCATACTCTCCTGCGAGGCCCGTATGGTTCGCGAAAACGCCAGTCTGCCCTCCGGCAGAAATATATCGATCCTGGACCAGACCATGCCGAAGTAAAGACAGCAGACACTGTTTCCCTTTGTTTCAATGACATCGGTGGTAAACAGGTTCTGCATGGCAAAGGGATACAGCGAAATTCCCGCCAGTGGAAATCCGGCACGGGAGAAAAGATGCCGTAGTTTTTCGATATTGGCTTTTCGTGCGGAACAGGCGACAACTTCAATTTTGCCTTCGCCTGCGGAAGACGGATCATCCACCGGCTGAAAATCAAAGATATACTCCTTCCCATTGATGGGATGATGCTTCTGATAACTCCAGAATACCGTATTGTCCAGATCACGACGTCCGGCCTCGGGAATCTCCAGGGTGCGGATATCCAGATGGGAAAAGGCCGTTACCAGCCAGAGTTCCTCTTTCCGGGACAGACTGCAGAACCGTTTCAGAAGCGGCTTGATAAACTGAACAAACAGATCCGGTTCCAGCGAAAGCGGCTGTTCACAGGCAACACTCTGATAGTCGGTCAGAATCCACTGATGATCGGAAACCTGATGAACCTTCACCAGATTGATCCGGTCATAGCGGAGATCAATGCCGATGGTGATCTGCCGCCTGAAGGGCAGCAGCCGGGAACGGAGCGATGGCCGGACTGTTGTTTCCCTGCCGCTCTCCGCTGTTTCGTCCGTCTCTTTGCCGCCGCGAATCAGTTTCAGGAGATTCTCTGTAGAGGATATATCTTTATTTCGGGACAATAGCGATTTCATTTCCCGTCATCCCGGTACCGCTGTCTGAAGAAGATCGAGTAGAAGGATATTCTTCCCTGCTTTCCATTGCTTTCATTTCTGTATACCGGCAACGCCGGCATGAACCGGCCGGCAGGTTCATCCCGCAGAAGCTGTTGCGCCGTTGTGTGCAAGAGAGAAAAAAGATCGGGGAAGCCCGTCTGTGATCCGGCCGCATAGGGTTCAGCTGCAGAGAAATTGACCGCCGCCGCAGGTGATTTCAGGATTCTGCCTACCGCGACATGATCAACATTTGCAACGGCAGTATAGCCGATACCGAGGGGCTTTTCAATGAAATCATTGGGAAAGAGTTGGAAAAAACTTTCTTATAATGGTATTCTGCTATTTTGATGATTCACAGCCCGACAGGGAATGGCAATGAAAAAAGGGAAAAACCACAAAACGTATCTGATGGAACACATGGTGTTCATCGGGTTTGGGCTTGCGCTTCTTTACTGGGCATTTGAAGCTTTCCTCAACATCTTTCTCATGGATCGCGTCAACTTCATCGACCTGATCATCGGGCAGAATATCAATGATATGCGGAACCGTCTGCTGGTGCTGTGTCTGCTGTTTATTTTCGGTTCCCACGCCCAGTACACCATTGATAACCGCAAAAAAGCCGAGGATGCGCTCCGGGAAAGCGAAGAGCGGTACAGAAGTCTGGTGGAAAATATCCCCATCGGCATATGCCGTTATATTCCGCCGCCCCAGGGTGAGGGGTTTATCACGGTCAATCCGGCCTTCCTCCATATGTTCGGCTTCGACAGTGCCGAAGCCGTCCGGCAGGTTTCCATCACAGAACTTTTCCATAATCCCGAAGACAGCCACCTGTTTCAGATGACCCTCATGGGAAAGGGCCATCTCTTGTGGCGGGAAATCGAGCTGAAACGGAAAACAGGAGTCCTGTTCTGGGGGGCCATCACGGCACGACCGGTATATGATGAAAAGGTTCCGAACGGTTTTTATTTCGACTGCACCTTTGAAGATATTGACGAACGGAAAAAGGCGGCGCTGCAGGCAGAGGCAGAGGCGGAAACCCGTCAGCGGTTCCAGCGTCTTCTCTCTCCCGATCTGGCGGAAATGGTGGTTTCCGGTGCGCTGAAAGTCCAGAAAGGAGGGGAGAACCGGATCGCTACCGTCCTGTTTGCCGATATCCGCGGGTTTACGACGATGAGTGAAAATACCCGGGCCGACGAAATCCTCCATATGCTCAATGAATACTTTGAAGCCGTCGTGGAGATCGTGTTCCGCTATGAGGGAACAGTGGATAAGTATATCGGTGACGCAATCATGGTCAACTGGGGTGCGCCCGTCGCCCATGATGACGACCCGCTGCGGGCGGTCCGGGCCGCGCTGGATATTCGTTCCATGCTTGCAGAATTCAATCAGCGGCGGGAGAAACAGGGAAAACAGCCGATCCATGTCGGGATCGGAATCAACACCGGCACGCTGGTTGCCGGTTACATCGGCTCCACCCAGACCATGAGCTATTCTGTCATCGGCGATACCGTCAACACCGCCGCCCGGCTCTGCTCGATTGCCCGGCCGGGGCAGATTATCATTTCCGACAGCACCTACCGCCATATCCAGGACTGCTTTGCCGTAGACCGCATCGCACCGATTCTGCTCAAAGGGAAACAGGTTCCGATCCAGACCTTCAATGTCCTGGACACCGTCCGCATCCCCACGGAAAGCTGAAACCACCATCCTGCGGCCTGCCCCTCTTGTGCGATCCTGTTCAGGTGGTTATGTTCTGTTGATTACGGAAAATTTCGATTACAGAAACCGCAACCCCTGTTGCTTCACGAAAGGAACTGTATATGAAACTCGCTGTCAGCGGAAAAGGCGGGGTCGGCAAGACCACGTTTTCCGCCTTGCTCATTCGCACACTCAACGACCGGGGAAAACATGTACTGGCCATTGATGCCGACCCGGATGCCAATCTGGGAGGTGCTGTGGGGATATCCGATGCGGAACAGATTACGCCCATCTCTGAAATGAAAGAACTGATTCTGGAACGGACAGAAGCCCAGCCCGGCTCCATAGGCGGTTATTTTAAACTCAATCCCAGGGTGGATGACCTGCCCGATGCGCTTTCCGCCAGACTCCACAACATTAAACTGATGCGGCTGGGCGGCGTCAAAAAAGGCGGGGCCGGTTGCATCTGCCCGGAAAGTACCCTTTTGCGGGCACTGGTGACCCATGTCGTCCTGGCAAGGGATGAGGTGGTGGTGATGGATATGGAGGCCGGAATAGAACACCTGGGAAGGGGAACGGCCCGCGCAGTCGACAGGCTGCTGGTGGTGGTGGAACCGGGACGGCGCAGCATCGACACCGCCGGTCACATCCGTCAGCTTGCCGCCGAAATCGGCCTGCAGAGTATCGCCGTCGTCGGTAACAAGATCCGCGGTGAACAGGATGAACTGTTCCTCAAAAAATATCTGAACGACTTCGAGTTCCTCGGCTTCATGCCCTATGATGATGCACTGATCGAGGCGGATCTCAACGGCCTCTCTCCCTATGATGTCCCCTCTTCGGCCAGAAACGAGGTCGAGAAAATCGTTGAAAGACTCATGTAGATCGATATGCCGAAAAAGAACGATTCACAGCGTCACGGAAACAAAGGCAGGTACAGGGGAAAACCCCGGCGGACGCGGATCACGCCCGGTGCGGACCGCAGTCTGAAAAACATTTTCAAAACCATTGGTGTGCCGGAACCGGAGCCGTTCACCCCCGATCCGTTTCAACTGGAAGCACTGGCGGCAACCGAAGAGGGGGACTGTCTGGTTACCGCTCCGACCGGCGCCGGAAAAACCTGGATCGCCTAACGGGTGATCGAACGGTTTCGCGGGAAAGGCGGCAGCGTCTGGTATGCCTCTCCCCTGAAGGCGCTGACCAACGCCAAATACATTGAATTCTCGGAAGAGTTCGGAACCGGAAATGTCGGTATCCTGACCGGTGACCGGAAGGAGAATCCCGACGCCCCGATTATCGTCGGAACAACCGAAATTCTTCGCAATCAACTGTATGATGCCATGTACCAGGGGCGGGATCTGTCCACTGACTTTGTCATACTGGATGAGGCCCATTTTCTGGGGGACAGGGACCGGGGCGTCGTGTGGGAAGAAATCATGATCTATCTGCCGGTGCGTATCCCGATGCTGATGCTCTCCGCTACCATCGGCAATGCGGATCAGATCGCCGAATGGCTCTCCTCGATCCGGATGCGTCGTTGTATTGTCGTCAAGGCATCCAAACGGCCGGTCCCGCTTTTCCCCCTCTTTTTCCATCCGTCGGGAACCCTTTATCCGCTTCTGGGAAGAGGAAAAAATGCCCGGGGAAAAAGCAGAATTCACAAGGATGTCAACGACTATATCCACAGCAGACATCCGCCCCGCATTTCTCCGCCGGGGCGTCTCCCCCCGTTCGGCAAAATCCTGCAGGTATTCCGCAAGTACCGGCTGCTGCCGGCTATCTTTTTCCTGAAATCCCGTGCCGACTGTGACAAGGCCATCGAACTTTGCAGGGAGAATCAGATTCATGATCCGGAGCGGCGAAGGGAGATCCGGGACGTCATCGATGCCTTTATCGATCAGATTCCGCATATCGGTACGCACCGTCAACTCTGGCATCTCGAACACCTGGGTGTCGGGGCGCATCACAGCGGTCAACTGCCGTCCTGGAAACTTCTGGTCGAGGCGCTGATGACAGCGGGGCTTCTGGATGCGGTATTTGCCACATCAACCGTCGCCGCCGGCGTCAATTTTCCGGCGCGGACAGTGGTGTTTCTCGACTCGGACAAATTCAACGGCATCGAGTTTCTTCCCCTGTCACCGACGGAGTTCCATCAGATGACCGGACGGGCCGGCCGGCGTGGTATGGATAAAATCGGTTTTGCAGCGGTCCTGCCCGGAAAGTTCATGGACGTTCCCGCCGTCGCCAAACTGGTGACCGCACCGCCGGGAGATGTATTGAGCCAGATCAGGATTAACTTCTCCATGACACTGAACCTGCTGCTGTCCCACACCCCGCATCAGATTCAGGAACTGCTGAAACGCTCTTTTGCCACCTATCTGATTCACCAGAAAAAGAAGCAGAAAAAAGCCGCAGATATTCCCTATGACAGCGGCTACCTCTGGCGGGACTTCCAGAAGCACTTTCACTTTCTGATCGAAACCGGCTATGTGTCGGAGGGTGGGCAGTTGACCGAAGACGGTATCTGGGCCTCTCAGCTGCGGGTGGACCAGCCGCTGATGATTGCGGAAGGGTTTAAACACGGGGTATTTCCGGATTCAGACCCGGTACTCCTGGCCGCCATTATCGCTTCGTTTGTCAATGAACGGGAAACCGATGAACGGATTGAAAAAGAGGTGGTCCCGAACAAGTTGAAACGGACCTTTCTCAACGTCGTCAAAAAGCTGAGTCCGTTTAAAAACCTGATGGAATCGCGCCAGTTTGAAACAACCCCGCTCTATATGAGACCCGCCCTGACCATTTATCTGTGGGCGGCCGGAGGACAGCCATGGGAACGGGTTCTCAGCATATCGGACTCTTCAGAGGGTGATCTTGCCATGCTGATTCTTCGGACAGCAGACAATCTGCGGCACATCGTCGCCCTGAAAGATGTGTTTCCGGAAGCGGCGAAAACCGCATCCGATGCCATTGAGCGGATTGTCCGCGAACCGGTGGTTACTTTCTATGCGCCCTAAGCACCATCCGGCAGTTCATCCCGGGTCCTCTCCGGAGGAACGGGAGAGACAGCTTCCCACCGCTGCAGAAAAACAAAAAAGCCCGCCTGTCAGTTCAAGTGAACCGTCAGGCGGGCTTTTTTGGTAAGGAATTCGGCAGCGTCCTACTCTCCCACACAGTCTCCCGTGCAGTACCATCGGCGCTAAAGAGCTTAACTG
>JBEPXL010000206.1:0-6351 GCA_041641935.1 Desulfobacteraceae bacterium
AGAGCCTTTGTAAAATCGTCTATGGCATTGTCCGTCTCATTCTTCTGCAGATGGGCAACGCCGCGGCTCAAATAGGCCAGTGCAAACTCCCGGTCGAGTTCAATGGCTCTGGAAAAACGGTCGATACTCTCCTCCACTTCCCCATTTGCCAGTGAGGATGCCCCCTTGCGGAACACATCCTTTGCTTCCGTATTGCTGGTCATATGATTCCCTCCCTTTTTGATTCATAAAATCCGGAAAGACAAGTTTCTTCATCTCTTTTCCACTATGAAGAAAAAGGAAACGGAACTGAATACGGTAAAGCGTGTAAACCGGTGGCAGAAAGAGAGTATGTACCTGAAAAACAAATGGTTTTCCCTTACTTCTCTTCAGTGATTCGATCCTTGCACATCAAACGCAATGCCCTGGGCCAGCGGCATCTGATCGGACCAGTTGATGGTGCAGGTCTGCCGGCGCATGTAGGCTTTCCATGCATCGGAGCCGGATTCGCGGCCCCCGCCGGTCTCTTTTTCGCCGCCGAAGGCACCGCCGATTTCCGCTCCCGATGTGCCGATGTTGACATTGGCAATGCCGCAGTCGCTTCCGGTCTGGCTCAGGAATGTTTCCGCTTCCCGGAGATCGGTGGTGAAAATGGCCGAAGACAGCCCCTGAGGCACGGCGTTGTGAATTGCAATGCCCTCCGCCAGTGTCCGGTACGGGATCATGTAGAGAATCGGCGCAAAGGTTTCCTGCCGGATGATATCCATATCCGGTGTGGCGTCACAGATGCAGGGGGATACATAGGTTCCGGCATCGAATATGCCACCGGACAGGACTTCACCGCCACACCGGACGGTCCCGCCCTGGGCCCGGATCTGTTCCAGCGCCGCCTGCATGGTATCCGTGGCCGCCCGGTCGATCAACGGCCCCATCAGCGTATCCGGTTCCAGCGGATTGCCGATCTTTACCTGCCCGTAGGCCCGGCACAGGCTGCCGGTCAGCTCTTCCCGGATCGATTCATGGACGATAATCCGCCGGGTGGTGGTACACCGCTGTCCGGCCGTCCCCACTGCGCCGAAGAGAATGGCCCGGACCGCCAGGGTCAGATCCGCGTTCGGGGTGACGACAATGCCGTTGTTGCCGCCCAGTTCCAGAATCGTTTTCCCGAACCGGGACGCGACCACCTGCCCCACATGCCGCCCCATGGGAACACTGCCGGTCGCGGAAATGAGCGGAATCCGCCGGTCCTGAATCAGTCTCTCCCCCACGGCATGGCGGTCTCCGATCACGAGATTGAGCACCCCTTCCGGAATGTCATTCTCCCGGAGAACGTCATGGAGAATCTTCATCACGGCAATGGCGGTCAGCGGCGCTTTGGACGAGGGCTTCCAGATGACCGGATTTCCGGCGATGAGGCAGAGCATGGCGTTCCAGGACCAGACCGCCACCGGAAAATTGAAGGCGGTAATGACGCCTGTCGGTCCCAGGGGATGCCACTGTTCATACATCCGGTGGCCGGGCCGTTCACTGTGCATGGTCAGCCCGTACAGCATGCGGGACTGCCCCACGGCGAAATCGGCGATATCGATCATCTCCTGTACCTCGCCTTCGCCTTCGGCCCGGATTTTACCGACCTCCAGGCTCACCAGTGCGCCCAGTTCCTTTTTCCGGTCCCGGAGCGCATTTCCGATCCGGCGGACCAGATCGCCCCGCCGGGGGGCGGGAACGGTACGCCACAGGGCAAAGGCATCGTCAGCGCGCCGGATCACGGTCTCCACGTCATCCGGACCGGCGCAGCGGATTGTGCCAATGGTGGCGCCGTCGACGGGGGATACGGCTTTCAGATCATCTCCGCTGCAGGTCTGCCATGCACCGGTACAGGCGCCCTGTTCTGTCTTCCGGATATCCAGTGCCTGTAAAATTTCGTTTGCGGTTTCCATGGGCTCCTCCCTCTCTGTCTGGTGCGGGGTTCGCTTCAACAGCCGGGCAGGCTGCCTGAAGGCTTCCGGAACCCGCCCGGCCAAAAAACCTTGCAAAATCCTTCTGTGAGGAACTATAGTGAGAAGAATTTTTATTGTCGAAATTTATTCATAATACCTGTCATTGGTCTGAATCACAAGACTTTCCCGCAGGCGGAGAGGATCATCGCGGGAGGTGAACGGGCTTCACTTCCGGCGATGTCGTGCTTTGTTCGAGAGGAGGGGGCGGTGAAGCAAATTCTCGTTCTGGGGGCCGGCTTTGTTGCCCGTCCCCTGGTCCGGTATCTTTTGGAGCAGCCGGATTTTCATGTCACAGTCGCCGATCACGCACTGGAAAAAGCGGAAAAACTTGTCAATACTCATCCCCGCGCTACGGCGCTGGCATTACAGGTGGAAGACAGCCCGGCACTGCAAAAGGCTGTGAAGGGGGCCGATCTGGTGGTCAGTCTGCTGCCGTGGACCCACCACCTTGCTGTTGCCCGGCACTGTCTCGATGCCGGTCGCCATCTGGTCACCACCTCCTATGTCCAGCCGGAGATGGCGGCGATGGATGCGGCCGTCCGGGACCGGGGTCTGATCTTCCTGAACGAGATCGGGGTCGACCCCGGCATCGATCACATGGCGGCCATGCAGGTCATCGACCGTGTCCGGAACGCAGGGGGGGAAATCACAGCATTTTATTCGTACTGCGGAGGACTTCCCGAACCGGCCCACAATACCAATCCCTTCGGCTACAAGTTTTCATGGAGCCCCACCGGGGTTCTTCTGGCGGCAAAAAACGACGGCCGGTATCTCCGGGACGGGCAAATCATTGACATTCCCGGCGACGATCTCTTTACCCATTACCGGCTGGTAGATGTGCCCGGCGCCGGAACATTTGAAACCTATGTCAACCGGGACGCGCTGCCCTACCGGCATATCTACGGCATTCCATCGGTCCGGAGTCTTTACCGGGGAACCCTCCGGAACATCAGTCACTGCGAATCATGGCATCACTTCAAACGGCTGGGACTGCTGCGGGAAGATATTGTCTTCGATTTTGCGCAGCTCACCCCCCGACAGGTGCTGACCCGGCTGGTCGGGAATGACGGCAGTGATCTGACCGCCGTTATCGCCCGCTTCCTGACTATTCCCGAATACGCGCTGACGATCAAAAAACTCCAGTGGCTCGGCCTGCTGTCGGACACACCCGTTCCCCTGCAGAAGGCTTCGCCGTTCCGGCTGTTTGCCCATCTTCTGGAAAAACGGCTTGTTTACGGTCCGGATGAAACGGACATGCTGGTGCAGCACCACGAATTCACCGTCCGGTATCCGGACAATACCGGCAGACCCCGGAGAGAAACAATAACGTCCACACTGGTCGAAACCGGGATCCCCGGTGGTGACAGCGCCATGTCCCGTACGGTGGCACTTCCGGCGGCCATTGCCGTCCGGCGGATTCTGGATGAGGATATCCGGCAAAGCGGTGTCCGGCGACCGGTTACCCCGGATATTTACGAACCGGTGCTGGCAGAGTTGAACACCCTGGGCATCTCCCTGACAGAGCAGACCTGGTCCATTCCGGAATAAAATCGTACCGGCACGGAGAAAGTTGATGAAGAAAGGAGAAAATGTAGCGGCACTGATCGGCACGCGGCGGATCAATCCCACCAGCATTGTAAATGTTTCCCTGTTTCTGATCGTCGTGTTTCTGCTGCTGATGCTCTGGATGAACTGGATCCTGCAGCAGGAATTCACCCGGATGCAGACCCGGATTTTCGAACTGCAGGAAGTGAGCGGCAAAATCGTTCACCTGGATGAAGTCCTGACCGGTTCCGCCCGTATGGCGGCGGCAACCGGAAATCTGCAGTGGGAACGGCGCTACCGGGTATTTGAGCGGGATCTGGCGGAGGCCATTGCGCAACTGAAACAGATGCCCGGCGATCCCCGGATTGCAGACGCGATCGAACAGACGGAGCAGGCCAATCAGGGACTGATTGCGATGGAGAATCAGGCTTTCCGGCTGGTATCTGCCGGAGAACAGGCCGCGGCGATGGAACTTCTGCTCAGCAGCGCCTATGAACATCTGAAAGAACGCTACCGGCAGGAAATCGAGCGGGTCCGGGGCCATGTGGATACGTTGACCCGGTCCTCACTTGTGGGACACTATCGCAGAGAGGGATTCTCGGTCACCCTTACCCTGACCACCCTGCTGCTGTCCCTTTTCATCTGGCTGGCGGTTCTGCGTCTGCTGGACTTGTACACCCGCGCCCGGGACCGGGCCGAAGCGGAACTGACCCGGCACCGGGACCATCTGCAGGAGATGGTGGATGCCCGCACCGCCGAACTCCGGGTGCTGGCCCAGTTTCCCGATGAAAACCCGAATCCGGTTCTCCGCTGTCACCTGGACAGTACCCTGATCTATGCCAACCGGGCCTCGTCGGAACTGCTGTCGTCCTGGCAGTGCAAAGTGGGGGAACCATTGCCGGAACACCTGGTCCCGACCCTGCTGGTCTGCCAGACCGGCGACTGCAGAATGTCCGAACTCCCGGTGGGGGACAGGATATTCCAGTTTACGGTCCAGTTTCTGACGGATACCGAATCGGTCTACCTGTACGGGCAGGATGTCACGGAACGGAAGCTGTACGAAGAGCAGCTGCTCATGACCAACAGCGTCTTCAACAACACCATCGAGGGGATCGTCATCACTGATCCCGGGGGACTGATTCAGCGGGTCAATCCGGCATTCCGCGAGATTACCGGCTACAGTGATGCGGAGGTCATCGGGAAAAATCCCCGGATCCTCAAATCGGACCGCCATGATGATGCGTTTTACAGGGCGATGTGGAACTGCCTCGTCCAGGACGGGCAGTGGAGCGGAGAAATCTGGAACCGCCGGAAGGACGGCGACGTCTATCCGGAATGGCTCTCGATCACATCGCTGTGGAATGCCGACGGCGCGTTGAAACACTATGTGGGCGTATTCCATGATATTACGGAACTGAAACGGAGTGAAGAACAGATCCGGTTTCAGGCCTACCATGACACGCTGACAGGACTGCCCAACCGGGCGCTGCTCAACGACCGGATGGAACAGGCCATCGCCTATGCCCGCCGGAAGCAGCAGATGCTCGCCGTCCTGTTTCTGGATCTGGACAATTTCAAGCACATCAACGACAGTCTGGGACACCAGATCGGAGACCGGCTTCTGCAGAAGGTTGCCCGCAGACTCAAAGAAAACTGCCGGGAAGAGGATACCATCGCCCGCATGAGCGGAGACGAGTTCGTCATCATCCTGCCCTATCTCGGGGACGTTCAGGGGGCGGCCCGGGTCGCCGAAAAAATTCTGCAGCTCTTTGCCAGTCCCATTCTCCTTGAAGGCCATGAACTCTTTGTCAACACCAGTATCGGCATTACCCTCTTTCCCGAAGACGGCGATGACGGCGAAACCCTGATCAAGAATGCCGATATGGCCCTCCACCGGGCCAAATCACGGGGCAAGAACACCTTTGTCCTCTTCACACCGGCCATGAACGCCGAAGCCTCCCGGCGGATCTATCTGGAGAACAACCTCCGCCGGGCGCTGAAACGGGAGGCATTCCAGGTTTTCTATCAGGCAAAGGTGGCAACAGAAACCGGACGGATCACCGGTACGGAAGCCCTGGTCCGCTGGCAGCAGAGCGGCGGCAATGTCATCTCGCCCGGTGAGTTCATTCCCCTGGCCGAAGAGACCGGCCTGATCCTGCCGCTGGGACAGTGGGTACTGAAGACCGCCTGCCGGGATACCCGGCGCTGGAATGAACGCTACGGTCATGACCTTTCCATCGCCGTCAATCTGTCTGGGCGGCAGTTTCAGGACCCGGACCTGTTTCAGATCATCCGGGATTCTCTGGCGGAAACAGGACTTGCGCCGCAGTTCCTCAATGTGGAAATCACGGAAAACATTGTCATGACCGACGCCGCGACGGCCATCGCCACCATGACACAGTTCCGGAAGATGGGGGTCCGCATCTCCATCGATGACTTCGGGACCGGGTATTCCTCCCTCAATTATCTGAAGCAGTTTCCCATCGATGTCCTCAAGATTGACCGTTCCTTTGTAAAGGACATCCCGGAAGACAGCGATGACATGGCCATTGTCCGGACCATCCTTTCCCTTGCCGGAAACCTGCACCTGAACGTCGTGGCGGAAGGGGTCGAAACCCCGGAACAGCTTTCGTTTCTGGCGCAGAACGGCTGTGACGAGATTCAGGGATTTCTGTTCAGCAGACCGGTGCCGGCCGAGGCGTTTGAAACCCTTCTGCGGAAAAGCGGCGGTATTCTCTGCCCGGACTGTACTCCCCTCTTCCCCGCGGAATCCCGGAAATAAAATCCCGCCATCCACCGGCCCCTCTCCGTCCCGGCTCCCCGGTCC
>JBEPXL010000207.1:0-6334 GCA_041641935.1 Desulfobacteraceae bacterium
CGGCAGATGTCCTCATCCGACAGGACATCAAAAAAATAGACACCCTTCAACAGATCAAAATATGGATTCATAATATTCTTTCCGGATTACCACGGGACCAGAACTGCTGCAGCAGCCCCTGATGAAAAGCAAGAATCATGAACGGGATTATTTCATTGACAAAATCGGCGAATCAATGGGGAATGCGGGGTATTTAAGCGTAGAAAACGCCTACCGCGTCCTGTTTTTCCTGCAAATCACCCGGCTGCAGAAGTTTTCTTTGACACCGGAAACCGCGTGGCATATACTCTTTTGCCTGAACAGCGGCACGTCGGCATTGTTCCCGTACAGCAGCACAGCCGACGAACATCACCATCAGAGGAAACGGCGATCAGACCGGGGAATCATACCAACGGAGAAATGTCATGACGGAGGAGTTCGTCCCCTTCTTCGAGAAAACCGGCTATCATCTGCGGCGGCTGAACGAGCAGTTCTATTTTTATTTTGATTTTGAAACCTATATTTCATGGCTGGTTATCCTGCTGCTGTTTCTGCTGTACAGGATCGTCAGCAGCTACCTCAGTGACAAAAAACTGACCAGCGATGAGCTGCTGAAGCTGATCCTGTGCTACCTTCTGATCCTGCTGATCGTGATCGCCTCCTATGCCAATCTGGCGATTCTGTTTGACGATCCCCGCCGGGATTCACAGTTCGTGGTGTTTCTGGTGATCCTGATCACCCTGATCGTTCTCGTCGCCCGGCTGGGAGTTTCCGAAGATGCCAACAAAAAAAAGAACTGGATCCTGTTGATTCTGTTTACACCGCTGCTTCTCATCATTTTCACCAACGGCGCTGTACTGGAAAACTGGATGGGAAGTGTTCGTTACCTGATTCCGAGAAGCAATGCAACCTTTATCGGTCTTCCCGGCGAGTTTGAACGGCTCCGGGTAGGCGGCATCGTCTCGCCGGTCCAGACCCGCCGGATGCAGGAAATTATCGAGAGGTATCCGGGGGTGAAGCAAAGCGCCCTTGTCAGCCGGCGGGATGCCGACGGGCTGATCAAGCCCTATGCCCTGGTGGTCCTGTCGGGTGGCCCGCCGAAGTCAGAGAAATCACTGAAATATCTGGAAGAAGATATCATCACCTATGTATTCAGCCAGACCCGCAAGGCCGACCATGATGTGGAACTGCTCCGGGGGGTCATCCTGGTTCATCCGGACCAGATGCCCGGAACCCGTGAACAGTATCCCCGGCTCAACGATGTCATCGAGTACCACCGGGCGGTGGATGAAGCCGTCATCATACAGGAACGGAAACCCGAGGACACATTTGCGGGGCTGTACGCCTATGTCATCGTCCGGCCCGAATACCTGGAGGCGGATCCCCATTACCTGGAAAAGAATATTCTCGAATTTACCAACCGCCGCATCGGCAAAACCTTTCTCTCCACCTATCTCGTCCCCCGGTGGATCGAATTCGTGGATGCCGACTTCATCCCCAAAACCGGCGAAGGCGCCATCGATTACCGGGTACTGCAGAAGAAACGCAGAAACTGGTCGGAACTCTTCCGGACCTATGAAACCGATTGACCCGATTCGGATGTTTCCGGTGAAATGAAAACCCTCCATCTGGAAAAGAGAGAGAAAAGATGAAACAGGCAGCTGCAGTTCTTGTCCTCACGCTGGTGATCGGATGCGGCGCCGTTCCGGCCGCCGCATTCAACTTCGATATCAACGTCAGCGATTCGGTCGTGGAAGCCCGGATCGGGGAAGAATGGCCCATCCATCCCAATTTCCTGTCGGTGGGGGTTTCGGGCATCTTTGACGCGGATGACTATACCCTGGGGGCACTGGATATCTCCGTCGGCAATCCGATTCTCGGGCGGGGATTCAAGTTCAACATGGGATTCAAAGGGGTTGCCGGGGTGGTGGAGCAGAGCGCAGACGACGATGATGACGACTTCGATGATTTTTTTGACGACAGGGCGGACCCGGATGAGGAAGCCGAGGTCGGCGCCGTCGGTTTTCTGGTCTCCGCCGAATATGACTTTCCCGAAGAACGCTCCTCCTTCCCCCTGGAAATCACCGCCCTCTTCTGCGGCGCGCCCAGCCCGATGGCCTTTCTGGATACCGAAACCTATCTGGAATTCCGGACCACCATCGGCATCAATGTACTGCGCCAGGAACAGGGAACGGTATTTGTCGGCTTCCGGCAGATCAGTATCGATTTCGACGATGAATACAGTGATCTGGATCTGTCGGAAAGCGCGGCGTTTTTCGGCTTCAAGCTCCGGTTTTGATCTCCCGCCGCTCCTTCACGGGCCGGGTTCTGCCGTCCTGTCCGCTTCCGCGAACTGAATCCTGATCATGCCGACGACCGATACCCCCTGGGAAATCCTTCTGAGCGCCTTTGGTGCTGGGCTGGTGCTGGGCGGATTTTTCCTGTGGCTTCTGAGTCGGATATCCGGCGGCCGGAAACGGGAAGAAGACCGGGTCCGTCTGACGGAACTGACGGCGGAGCGGAACATGCTCTCCGGCGCACTGGAAACAGAGGCAACCGCGCGGCAGAACGTGCAGGCCGAAAAGGAAGAACTGCAGGTGCAAATCGCCCGGCTTGAGGCGGCCCGGGAAAATGACGGCGAAAAACTCCGCTGGCTGGAAACCGCACAGACCCAGATGCGGGAAGCCTTCGAGGCACTGGCCGGGCGAACTCTTGAAACCAGCACAGCCGCCTTTATGAACCGTGCCCAGGAAAATGTCCATTCCCTGATGGACCGGATGCGCGGCGACTGGAAAACCCAGCAGGCTGAACTGCGGCATCTGGTGGATCCCCTCCAGGAACGGCTCACCACCCTCGGTACCCATGTGCGGGAACTGGAACAGAAACGGGAAGGGGCCTATCAGGGGCTTCAGACCCAGATGGAACAGCTTTCCCGCGCCCATGCCGCCCTGCAGGAAACGACCGTCACCCTGGCCGAAGCACTCAAATCCCCGACGGTTCGCGGGCAGTGGGGAGAGATCCAGCTCCGCCGGGTGGTGGAAATGGCGGGGATGGTCCGTCATGTGGCCTTTGCGGAACAGGTCGATACCGGTGACGGCAGACCGGACATGGTAATCCATCTTCCCGGCGCCGGCGTTCTGCCGGTGGATGCCAAAGTCCCGCTGGCCGCCTATCTGTCCGCCGTGGAGGCCCGGGACGAAACCGTACGGAAGGCGAAATACCTGGAACACGCCCGGGCGGTCCAGGAACGGGTCCGGGAGTTGAGCCGGAAGCGCTACTGGGATCAGTTCGAACAGTCGCCCGACTTTGTCGTGATGTTCATCCCCAACGAAGCCTGTCTCGGTGCGGCATTTGAAACAGACCCGGGCCTGCTGGAGTATGCCGTGACCCGGAATGTGCTCATCACCACCCCCGTCACCCTGATTGCCCTTCTCCGCTCCGTCGCCTTCGGCTGGCAGCAGTACCGGATGACCGAAAACGCCCGTCAGATATCCGAACAGGGGCGGGAACTCTACAAACGGCTTGAAACCTTTACCGGCCATCTGATAGAACTGGGAAGACAGATCACGCGAACCGTGGAAGGGTACAACCGTGCGGTCGGCTCCCTGGACCGGCGGCTGACGCCCCTGGCCCGGCGGTTTCAGGAGATGGGCGTCGGCGGCACGGAAGAACCGGCCTCAGCGGACCCTGTGGATGCCCGCACCCGGCAGCCGGTTCCCCTGGCCTCCCCGGACCGGTCCGATGCAGAGACGGGGGAGTAGCGTATCCTTTATCCAGTACAGAAGAGAGGGCATTGATGATTTATATCATTCTGGGCGTCATCCTTGTGATCATTCTCCTTGTGCTCGGAATCCACATCGTTCCCCAGGGGCAGAACTACGTGGTTGCACGGCTGGGTAAACAGTACAAGTCCCTGGAACCGGGTATCAATTTCATAATTCCGCTCATCGACCGGATCGTGGAAAAAATTTCGGTGAAAGATCAGGCCATCGACATTCCGACCCAGGATGCCATCACCCAGGAGAATGCCCTGATCAAGATCAACGCCATCGCCTATATCCGGGTCATCGATCCCCAGAAGGCGGTCTACAGCGTGGAAGATCACCGGTTTGCCGTCTCCAGCCTGATTCAGACAGCGCTCCGGAGCGTTGTTGCCGAAATGCAGCTGGACGACGCCCTCAGTTCCCGGGAGCGGATCAAGAACCAGGTGACCCAGAAGGTGTCCAACGAGGTATCGGACTGGGGCATCCGGGTCCGGACGGTGGAGATCAAGGACATCAAACCGTCCGAGTATATCCAGGAAGCCATGGAAAAGAAGGCCGCCGCGGAACGGAACCGGGAGGCCTACATCACCGAAGCGGACGGAAAAAAACAGGCGGAAATCCTGAATTCCGAAGCCCGGCTGGAATCAGCAAAACGGGACGCCGAAGCCAACCGGATCATGTCGGAAGCGACCAGCGAGACCATCGAAAATCTGGGCAAAGCCATCGGCAACAACAAAATCCCGGCCAATTTTGTTCTGGGGGATAACTATATTACCGCAATGAAATCACTGGCAAAATCCGACAACGCCAAAATGGTGGTCCTGCCGCCGGATATCCTGAAGGCGATCGACGGCCTGCTGGCGAGACGGTAGCGTTATATCATGTTTCATATCTTTAAAATGAAACTGCTCCGGTGGCTGGCGTCGATCTTCCTCCTCGGACCGAGGCGTCTGAACACGCTGGTACGGTTCAAAATGCCGAAAGCCGCCGCCGTCTGGGTCAATCGCAGTTTTGACAAGCTCGCCCCGAAAGAGGAACGGCTGTCACCGGCGACACGGCAAAAAATAAAATGGGATTTTTTCAATGCGGCACAGTTTCTTCTGCGGTGTCATCCGTTCACCGTAGCCGCCATTTTCATTCAGTGGTTTCACGAAGAAGAACTCAGATCGGGGCACAAACCCCAGGTGATTGTGATGCTCTGGCTGACCAATGACCGGTTTACCGGTGATGCGGACATCAGCCGGAATGTCATCGACACGCTTTCTGTCGTGGCAAAATCCGATATGGGGCTTTTGAAGGAAATGCTGAAGAACCTTCCGGCCAGCGCCTGCATTACATTTCTGGATCAGGTCCGGGTTCCGCCGGTTGCCAAGGCCGTTTCAAGCCTGCCCGATGACGCCCTCGCATATGCCCTGCATGAAATCCGGAAACGGGATCCGGAACGGTTTGCGGAACTCTTCGGAAAACTCTCTGCCGACAAGGCGCTCCATGTGGATGAGAAACTCCGGCGGCTTTCCCTTCTCTGCCGGGTATCCGATTTGAATCCACAGCATCTGGGGGGAATCTACAAAGACCTGTTTGCCGATCTGGGGGAACTGATCAATTCCCGGATCGACCGCATGGCCGCCATTGAACATGCAAAAGAGGAGGCGGAAAAAAAGAAGTTCTGAGCAGTCCGCCGCCGCCATGTAAATCCTGTACATTCAGAAACTGAAAGAAAGATCATTACAGCATATGACGAGATTCCGCATCATTTTTCTGGTCCTGCTGACGGTTTTTTTCCTCTCCGGATGCAGTGCCGTACAACACCTGGTCGGTGATCCCCTCACCGCGGAAGATATCGAAAATCTGCAGGAGGTCGAGGACCAGATGCTTCAGGGATATTCGCCGGAGGTGGAAATCGACCGGCGGATCGCCGAAGCGGTCAAACAGATGGTCGCCACCCTGAAGCCCGCCTACAAAAGAGAGCGGATGGGGGAATACAAGATCGGCTTTCTGGAGATATCGGATATCGACCGGCAGAGCGTCACCCGGTTTCATAATTACGTGACGGAAAAGACACTTACCTTTTCCTATCTTCAACCGGTCATTGCAAAGAATTTCAACATTGTGGAGCGGTTCCTGCTCAAGGACGTGCTGCGGGAACTGGAAATCGACCGGCTGGCAGATCCGACGACCATCGACCAGCAGCTGGCCAAAGAACTCGGGGAACGGTATGGTCTGGATCTGATCCAGACCGGCGTGGCAGCGACTTCCAGCGATTTTGTGGATATAAACCTCCGGCTGATCGAAACCCGGCAGGGACAGATTGTCGCGGTCGGTTCCAACAAGATCAAAATGACGCCCATTGTCCGGAAATGGCTCAATGAAGAAGGATACGTGGAGATCGGGTATCCGTTCCGGTAAGACGGTCACCGGACTGGCGGCGACACATCATACAGGCATCCGAAAAAGGATTTTTCCATGACAAACCAGCATTTTTCCCGGCCCTGCCGCTTCCGGCGCATTCTGCGCAGCGGGCTGCTGTCGTTTCTCCTGCTGTCGCTTCTCTGTTCCTGTTCGGATGTGGACTGGTTTGGCAATCCCTTCAA
>JBEPXL010000208.1:0-6315 GCA_041641935.1 Desulfobacteraceae bacterium
AGTTCCTTGAAAAAATTCTTCCGCTCGATGATGCCGCCGAAGAAGTCGAAAACCGCCAGTCCCAGTTCAATACCGGTATACCCCAGAACCCGAAGGTATTTCCCGCTGTGCAGCAGCAGGACCAGAAGGACATTCAGCGGGTGTGCCGCCCGGAGAAAGGATTCGAGATTGAGGGACTGGGCACAGAAACGGGCCTCTTCAGCCCCGCCTGCGTAGATATTGGAATAGGATGTGCCGCCTTTCAGAAGGGGTGTGTTTCCTTTTTCTTCAAGTATTGCGGCCATTGTATTGGCGCCGCGGGGACTGTACATGGCGAACTGTTCCCCGCTTTGCCGGTGGACAAACTGAAAAGAAGGAACCGCCGCCCGGACGCCGAAGAAGAGTTCCGCCTGAACCGCCGGTGTTGTGGAGGGAACACCGGCATACATATCCGTCAGCACATATCCCTGCTGTTCTGCAAGATGCTTCAGAAACGGCATCCGTCCCTGCCGGAGCGCCCGTTCGAACTGGGTCCGGGCCAGCCCGTCAATCTGAAGCAGCACCAGACCGGGATGCGTGGTATAGGCCGGCGGACAGACGGGATGTCCCAGGAGCTTTGCCACCCATTCGATCCGGCTCATGGATTTGCGGATTTTTCGCAGGACTTTATGAAACCGGGTGATCAAGTCTTACCTCGTGCTTGTATGTGCTTTTCACTGCTTTCTCTGTTTTCAGGACGCCGCTGCGGGAATACGTTTCCGATGACGGCTTCGTATTCCCTCTCCGGCCTTGTGACAACCGGCACGCAGCCGGGCGGGATGAATCCGCGCGGCGGGAACCGGAACGGGATTACTGAAATTCAAAGATAATCGTGTACATGAGCCAGATGGCGAGGGCGGCGGCCGTTACATATCCGGCGATGGCGAGAAACGGATGACCGAACAGGAAGGCTTTGGTATCCAGTGACGTGCTGATGATATTCAGCACCAGCACCAGACCGATGACACCGGAGATGAGGTAGCCGACAACCCCCAGCGCCGGATATCCGAACAGAAGTGGCTCTACGCCTGTGGTGATAATCATGGAGGAACCGACGATCATGGCCGCAATGATGATGGCGAAGGTGAGCCGGTTGGACGCTTTTTCCAGGGTACCCTGAATGTTTTCCAGGTGTTCGTGGTAGAACCGGATATTGAGTTCGCCATGATGAATTTTATCGACGATCTCCGCGATATGCTTGGGGAGCTGATTCTGGAAGGTGATCAGCTGGGACATCATATTCCGGAAACTGGTCCATACGTTCATCGGGGTCATGCGGTTGCGGGAAATCCGTCTGATGTGGGGTTCCAGTTCCTCGATGACATTCAGGGCCGGATAAATCTGTCGCGCCATTCCTTCGGCAGTGACCAGGGACTTGATCATGATGGCCAGTTCCGCCGGCAGATGAAGCCGGTATACCTTCATGACACTGGTAATATCCATCAGAAACTGTCCGACATTGACCTCTTCCACAGGGATGGCGGTGTGGGCGTCCAGAATTTCCATCAGGTCGATTTCCAGGTTCCGCCGGTCAACCGCTTCCTCTTTTTCCTTGATGGCCATGTGGAGGACGACATCGGTCAGATTCTTGCTGTCCCGGTCCACCACACAGTGAATCAGGTTGATCAGGTCGTGGCGGTCCGTTTGGGTGAGACGACCGACCATCCCCCAGTCCAGCAGACACAGAGTGCGGTCATCGGTCAACAGGACATTGCCCGGATGGGGATCGGCGTGGAAGAAGCCGTCTTCGAAAATCTGTTTGATGCCCGCCCGGAATCCCTGCCGGGCGAGGTATTCTGCATTTTCAAGAACGCCCATGTCCATCTCACGGAGCCGGGTTCCTTCCATGTTCTCCATGATCAGGACTTTTTCCGTACAGAACTTTTCATACACCTTCGGAATATAGACATTATCCACCTCCTCCATATTCCGGCGTGCAATGGTCATGTAGCGGGCTTCCCGTGTGAAATCGAGTTCCCGCAGCAGGGTACGCCGCCCTGTCCGGACCAGTTCCGGCAGATCGTACACCCGGAGATTTTCAAAATGATGGTGAAGGCGTTCGGCCAGACCGGCGATGATATCCAGATCGGTTTCAATGATTTCCCGGATGCCGGGCCGCTGAATCTTGACCGCCAGAACCGGTCCGCCGGTCCGGAAGACGGCCCGGTGCACCTGGGCGAGAGAGGCGGCGGCGAGGGGTGTCTCTTCGAAGATCGTAAAGATATGATCCAGCGGTTCCCCCAGATTCTCTTCCACCACCTTTTTGATTTCCGTGAAATCGACCGGTTCCACGTCATCCTGCAGCATCTGCAGTTCTTCCACCAGAGAGGTGGGAAGGATATCGGGCCGCATACTCATTACCTGACCCATTTTGATATAGGTCGGTCCCAGATCCTGAAGCGCAAGCCGGATACGCTGCTCAAGGGATCTGCCGGGATCTTCGGGGGTATGAAATTTTTCCAGGAGGCCTGTACCCGGAATGCCGTCCCGGTCAACCAGCGCATTGAATCCGTATTTGACAAGAATTCTACCGATATCCGTGGAGCGGGAAATATTGGAGACAGTTCGGATTTTCACAGGCTATACCCCTTTTTCCCGGCGGTTTCTTTCCAGTGCCGTCAACCGGACCTGAACCGTTTCCTGAACTGTGTTTTCCAGTACCGAAAGCCGGACCTCCATCGCATCCACCTTGTGTTTGAGTCGCTGGTTTTCTTCCTCCCGCCCGACACCCAGTCTGTCCAGACCTCTCCGGAGGGTTTCATTCAGGGATTTTTCAATGGTGGCAAACTGCTGCTGCCCGTCATCAACCAGTTCCTCAATCAGCCGGCGTCCTTCCGATTCTGAAAGTTTTGCGTCTTTCACCCGTTTCTGGACGACCTCCTCGATCTTTTCCTTGCTCAGGAGTACAGCACCCAGACCCGCCAGCAGCCCTTTTTTAATTTCGGTGAACATGATCACTTTCTCCTTTGTTGGCGTCATCAGCATCTGCTGCAGTAAACCGGTGTCACCGGCGTAGAGATCACCGGGAACCCCGGCATCAATTCAGATCATCCGCCAAATGCAGCAGAGGTGTCAATACAGGAAAGGCAGTAAAGGGGAAAATGGTTGCGGTGTCAGAGATGCTTGACCCGGAGCATGTTGGTGGTGCCGGCCGCCCATACGGGATGGCCGGTGGTCAGGACCACCATATCGCCCTTGGCAACATTTCCCGTGCCGATGGCCGAGACGGCAGCCTTTTCAATCCGTTCATCGGTGTTTCGGGTCTCTTCCACATAGCTGGGAAAGCAGCCCCAGTAGAGGGCCAGTTTCCGGATGGTTTTTTTCTCCGGCGAAAGGGCGATGATGGTCGGTTTGGGACGGAAGCGGGAAATCTGGGTGGCGGTAAACCCGGACCGAGTGGTGGCGACGATGGCGCGGGCATCGAGATAGTCGGCCAGGACGCAGGAGGCATGGGCCACGGCTTCTGAAACTTCTTTCCGGGGCGGAAAATCGAGAAAGCGCTGGTGAGGAAAATCCTGTTCCGCCATTTCAATGATCCGGGTCATAAACTGGACCGCTTCCACCGGAAAATCCCCGCTGGCCGTCTCTTCCGACAGCATTACCGCATCCGTTCCGTCCAGCACCGCATTGGCCACATCCGTCGCTTCCGCGCGGGTCGGCCTTGGTGCGACCACCATGGAACGGAGCATCTGGGTGGCGATGATGACCGGTTTGCCCAGGTCGTTGGCTTTCTGGACCAGCATCTTCTGGATTCCCGGAACCCGCTCCAGCGGGATATCGACCCCGAGATCCCCCCGGGCCACCATGATGCCGTCGCATTCCGTCATGATGCCGTCGATATTGGCAAGGGCTTCATGTTTTTCGATTTTGGCAATAACAGGGGTCGCTTTGTCCCGGGACTGGATCAGCCCCTTCAGTTTAACAATATCTTTCGGATTCCGGACAAAGGAGAGGGCAACATAGTCCACATCATGGTCAAGACCGAACATCAGGTCTTTTTCGTCTTTTTCGGTAATGGCCGACAGGTTGATCGTTCCGGTCGGCAGATTGATGCCTTTGTGGGAGGTGAGCTTGCCGCCGGTGATCACTTCACAGATAATATCCGTATCCGTGGTATCCCGGACCACCAGTTCCATCATTCCGTCGGCCAGAAGAATGATATCATCCACCTGCACCTCTTTCGGCAGGTTGGGGTAGGAAACCGAGACCCGTTCTTCAGAACCGACGATCGATTCGCCGGTCAGGGTGAACCGGTGACCGGTTTCGAGCCGGATGCCCGGCTCCGGAATTTCCCCGACCCGGATTTTGGGACCGCAGAGATCCTGAAGGATCGCTACCGGTCGGTTCAGTTCATCGGAAATGCTCCGGATAATTTCGATCTTTTCCCGGTGTTCTTCATGTGTTCCATGAGAAAAATTCAGGCGGGCGACACTCATGCCGGCCAGAATCAGTTGGCGGATCATTTCTGCTGAACCGCTGGAGGGCCCGATGGTACAGACGATTTTGGTCTTCGGCATACCTGTTCTCCTTTGGCGAGGGGTGAAAGATGTTTCAGTATATCCTTTCATAAACTAACCAATGATTCTTCATCGTCAACCAGCAGCACCTGCCAGCAGGCGGCGGCGGGCACTTTTCCGGAAACACCGGGTGGCACGCGGCAAATCCCCACGCGCCGCACGGCGGCGGGTACTTTCCTGTTTCCGGATCGTCTTTATATGTAAGCCTGTAATCTTGCTGCAGATGAAGTTCCGGGTCGGGTTCCGGATGGTACATCCCTCAGACGCCGGCAGGGCGGCATATCCGCAGCAGCACTTCCTCCAGCACCCGGCGGGGGGCCTGACCGGAGGTTTTGAGCTGCAGATCGGCCCGGCCGAGACGGATCATGGCGTCCACAAGTTCAGCCCGGGAGAATTTCCCGGCGCGGACCATCAGCAGATACAGGGGATAGGGACTCCGTCCCGGGCCGGTGAGGAGGAGGTCGCTCGCAGGTGATTTCTTTTTTTTCCCTTTTCCCTGTTTTTCCGGTTCCTGGCCGGACAGCAGATCGTCCCATGCGGTCAGGGTTCCGGTCAGTGACTGGTCCTGCCGGCGGAGTACCGGCAGAACCCGCTGCTGAAACTGGTCATAATTCATGCCGGGGGTCCAGACGCGGCCTTCCGGACTTTCGATAAAATCCCGGATCAGCAGGAGCTTCCGCACCTGGTTGACCATCCCCGCCAGAATCTGAAGTGGAAACAGCCCTTCAAAGAGCAGGGAATCCAGATAGAAAAGGGCATCCGGGAGATTCCGTTCGGCGACGGCGTTGGTCAGTTCATAGATCGGATCCTGCCGGGTCCGGGTCAGGACGGCATCCACATCTTCGGCTGTGATCCGATTCCGGTTTCCTGCATAGCTGATCAGTTTCTCCAGATTGGCGGAGAAGGTCCGGAGGTCAAAGCCGGTCTTTTCGCAGATGGCCTGATAGGCGGGACGGTCGAGTGTTTTGCCGCTTTTTGACAGAAGCGTCTGCATCCGTTCGTTCAGAATCGCCTCCCGTGCCATACGGTCCGCTTTCCGGGCGCCCTGGGGAACAGAACAGTCCACCACCAGCCCCCCGTCCCGGAGAACGGTATAGAGTTTTCGCCGCCGGTCCACCAGATCGGCGGTGATGATGAGATGATTTCCGGCGGGAAATCCTTTTTCCACCGCCTGCAGCAGATCCGCTGCGGCATCCTGTGGCGGTGCGGGAGAGAGGCTGTTGTCTGCGCAGTACGCAATCATATCTGTCAGCCATTCCCCGTTTCCGATGGTCTCCGGGTCGATTTTGAGGCTTTTTTCCCGTTTTGCCGGGTCCGCCACATCGTCCAGCGTCAGCCCGGCAGCGCCCAGAAAAGCCGTGAAATACCGGGCCGCCTTTTTGCGCTCATCCGCCTCCCAGGCATCTCTGGCCTTTTCCGGGAGGGCCTTGTCCGGCTGTTTTCCGTAAAAGACCCGGGAATCGGGCAGTCCGACGATTTTCCCCCCTGACAGAAGAGAAAAGGTGTTGACCCGTTCGATGGCTTCATGGACATTGTCGTCCGCCACCGGATCATATGTCATGTCCCGCTCCGCCCGGGGAACCAGCGCGTCCAGAACCGCATCCAGGGCGGTCTTGCAGAGGGCTTCCTCCCCGTGGATCAGGCAGACCGGGGGCAGCTTTCCCTTTGACTGCTTCAGATGGCGTTCAATATCGGTATAACGGATTTCAGGCACTTTTCTTCCATGACCGGAGATTCATGAGAACATGTGATGGTGATGTGGTGCGGACGGGCACTGGTC
>JBEPXL010000209.1:0-6290 GCA_041641935.1 Desulfobacteraceae bacterium
GCAGATCAGCCGCCTGCACACCGGTATTCATGCTTTCGGAAAACCGCGCCCAGCTCTCTTCCAGCCGGTCTCCGTAGCTTGTGTAGTAGTGAAGCCCGTCACTGCCGCTCAGTTGAAATGTGGCCGCCACGTCGGGCCTGTGCATGGCATGGCCCAGGGTGGAGCCTTCCAGCACATAGAGATATCCGAGCAGTGACGCCGGATCATCAATCCGGCGGCGGTGAATGGTTTCCGCCATGCGCTCCGCGGCGTTCATGGCATCGGGAACCGCCGCGACGGCCCGGGGTTCAAAAAAGGCAATATCTTTCTCCAGCAGCGGCAGTTTGCGAAGTCGGTCATCCCACACCCGGGACAGAAGATCCGTTTCTGCAGCGGCAATTTCTGCTTCCAGGGTACCATGCACCACGGCCATGGCGTGCAGTTGTCCGGCATAACTGACCAGCGGCAGGGTATGGTCGATCAGGGCATCAAAATAGGAAAGGGATTCAACTTCGGCGTGGGCGTCTCTGGTATGGATCTTCAACTGCTCCATGATGGTGCGGCCAGGATCCACCTTTGTCTGTTCAGTCATAGCGTTTCATCTCCGGTGGATGTCATTGTCTTTCAGATTATATCGGTACAAAAAGAGCGGGATGATTCGATCCGGAACTGTTTCCCGGACCATCAACTGCTCTGTCTGACTATAGGCGGCAAAAAAAACGCCCGGACGGCAAACAAACACCATCCGGGCATACAATATAAATCCTGCTGGCTGTTCACGTTCATTCAGTGAGCCATCGTATCAGATTCTGTGGCCGCCGTCCACTTCAAGAACTCTCCCGTTGAAAAAATCACATTCAATAATGAATTTGACCGCCTGGGAAATTTCACTCATCTCGCCCAGCCGTCCCACCGGAATCTGGGCCACAATTTTGTCGATCACCTTCTGGTCGATTTTGCCGACCATTTCCGTATTGATATACCCCGGCGCGATGGCTGCGGAACGGATGCCGTACCTTGCCAGTTCCTTGGCCCAGGTGACCGTCATGGCGGCCACGCCAGACTTGGTGGCGGAATAGTTGCACTGTCCGAAATTTCCCTCACGGCTGATGGAGGAAATGTTGATCAAAATGCCTTTGACGCCGTGCTTGACCATCTGGTAGGCGGCTTCCCGGCCGCAGAGAAACACACCGGTCAGGTTGACGGCGATGACCTTGTCCCATTTGGAGGTCTGAAATTTCTGGATTTCCTCCCCCTTCTGCCGGATGAACAGTCCGTCCGCCGTAATGCCCGCATTGTTGACCAGCACATCGGGAGCGCCGTTTTCCGATGTGTAGCTTTCGAAAAATGCTTCGACGTCCTTTTCGTTCGTAACATCCAGAACTTTGCCGGGGATGCCGGTTTCTTCTTTCAGTTTGTCCAGATTCTCCTGAATCACATCCAGCGCAAACGGCTTTGCGCCCGCCGCCTTCATATCCAGGGCAAACTGACGTCCCATTCCTCTGGCCGCACCGGTAATGATTACATTTTTCCCTTGAATATCCATTGATCATCCTCCTCATGGTCCATTGCCTCTGAACAGAGCATCCGCCGGACAGGAACCGCCGCGCGATCATCAGAGGCTGTTAAGATCGACATCCCTGGTTCTGAAATTGCTGTAAAAATGAAGTTCTAAGAAAAATTAGGATCATCAGGAGGATTTGTCAACCGCTGCGGCAGGGTTTGGCGAAACATCAGTGCGCATCAGCCCCAAAAGGCGTCCTGTTTTTAACAATTCTGAAATAAATCAAGGCAAAACAAGACATTTTTGTACCCTGTTTTTCGATACGGGAACTCCTTTTCAACTTTCAAAACGTCAGATAATAAAAAAACCTATCGATTTTACCGGAACAGATGATAAAATAGACCTTTTACCGGACAAACGGTTCATGCCGGTTCTGTCGGATCAGTTCAGCAAATTAGCAAAAAGTATGCCTTTCCGCTCCTGCAGCCGCGTGTCCATATCAGGAAACCGGATGGTGACCGGTTCTTTCTGGCATCAAAATTGCCTGTTTCTATAAGGATACAGCTTTATCAGATCACCTTTCCAACCCCTTTCAAGACAGATGGTGGATTTTGTGAAAAATGATGGAAAAGAAGTACGGAAGAAAACGTCCGGACCTGAAAGTCTCTACGACAGCCGGTTCGAACATGACGCCTGCGGGGTCGGCCTGATCTGCAATCTGAAGGGCGAAACATCACACAGTGTCGTGCAGAACGCCCTCCGGATTCTTGTCAATCTGGCCCATCGCGGGGCATGCGGATGCGATGAGAGCACCGGCGACGGAGCCGGTATTCTGATGCAGATTCCCCATGCCTTTTTCCGGAAAGTCTGTGAGGGCTTTCTCCTGCCGAAAGCCGAAGAGTACGGCGCGGGACTGGTCTATCTGCCGCCCGACGCCCAGCAGCGCCAGCGGTGCATGGATATGTTCAGGGGCGCCGTCCGGGAGATCGGTCAGGATTTTCTGGGCTGGCGGAAAGTGCCGGTGGAAGGCGAGGTGCTGGGGGATCTGGCCCGGCGGTCCAAGCCGTCGATCTGGCAGGCATTCGTAGCACGGAAAGCCGGCATCCGGGACACGGCGGAATTTGAACGGAAGCTCTACCTGATCCGGAAAACGGCCGAAAACCTGGTCCGCACGTCGAACCTGCCCGAAAAAGACTTTTTTCACATTCCCACCCTATCCTGCCGGACCATCGCCTACAAAGGCATGTTCCTGGCCCATCAGGTGGAACAGTTCTATCCCGATCTGACGGATCCGGATATGGCCAGCGCCCTGGCCCTTGTCCATCAGCGGTACAGTACCAACACCTTTCCGACCTGGGATCTGGCACAGCCCTTCCGGTTTCTCTGCCACAACGGGGAAATCAATACCGTGCGCGGCAACGTCAACTGGATGAACGCCCGGCAGCACCTGTTCGCGTCCACCCGGTTCGGTGAAGATATCAAGCGGCTCCTGCCCATCGCCACCCCCGGCGCATCGGATTCCGCCATTCTCGACAATGCGGTGGAACTGCTCTACCATACCGGGCGGTCCCTGCCCCACGCCATGATGATGCTGATTCCCGAGGCATGGCAGAATCACCGGACCATGAGCGATGACAAGAAAGCCTTTTACGAATACCACGCCTGTCTGATGGAACCCTGGGACGGCCCGGCCTCCATTCCCTTTACCGACGGAACCTGTGTCGGCGCCATGCTGGACCGGAACGGCCTCCGCCCCTCCCGCTATACGGTGACAAAGGACGGCTTTGTGGTCATGGCCTCGGAGACCGGCGTACTGGAGATTCCGCCGGAGAATGTCGCCGCCAGGGGACGGCTGCAGCCGGGCCGGATGTTTCTGGTGGATATTGAACAGGGCCGGATCGTCGATGATGAAGAGATCAAAAGCGAAATCGCCCGGCGGAAGCCCTACCGCCAGTGGCTGGTGGATCATCTGGCGACCCTCGGCGACGAGGAGGAAACCGGCACACCGGAACCGGATTTCTCAACCCTGCTGACCCGCCAGCAGGCCTTCGGCTATACCCGGGAGGATATCCGCATTCTGCTGAAGCCGATGGCACTGGGCGGAAAGGAACCCACCGGTTCCATGGGAGACGACATTCCCCTGGCGGTCCTCTCCCGGCATCCCCGGCTCCTGTATGACTATTTCAAGCAGCTCTTCGCCCAGGTGACCAATCCGCCCCTGGACCCGATCCGGGAGGAACTGGTCACTTCCCTGGTCACGACCGTCGGCGCGGAACAGGATCTCTTTCAGGAAACCCCGGAACACTGCCGCCAGCTCCGGCTCGACAGCCCTGTGCTGACCGGCGGGCAGATGGCCTGCCTCCGGGTAATGGACCAGCCGGGACTCCGGGCGGAAACGCTTTCCATTCTCTGCCCGGTCGAAGAGGAGGCCGGTGGATTTTCAAACGCGCTGGACCGTCTCCGCGAAGAAGCCGAATCCGCCGTGAACCGGGACGTTTCCCTGCTGATTCTGTCGGACCGGGGCATTGAGGCC
The DNA here is from genome assembly GCA_041641935.1 of Desulfobacteraceae bacterium. Classification (GTDB taxonomy): domain Bacteria; phylum Desulfobacterota; class Desulfobacteria; order Desulfobacterales; family Desulfococcaceae; genus JBEPXL01. Next base: position 4,017 of record JBEPXL010000209.1, read on the forward strand.
GGACAGATGGCCATGCCGGCCCTGCTGGCCACCGCCGCAGTCCATCACCATCTCATCCGGACCGGACAGCGCACCCGGTGCGGGCTGATCGTGGAGACGGGCGAGGCCCGGGAAGTCCATCACTTCTGCTGCCTCTTCGGGTACGGGGCCGCCGCGGTCCATCCCTGGCTGGCCTTTGAAACCCTTCAGGACCTGATCCGGAAAGGTTCCCTGGAAATGGAACCGGACAAGGCGGTCCGGAACTACTGCAGGGCCCTGGACAAGGGAATTCTCAAGGTGCTGTCCAAAATGGGCATCTCCACCCTCCAGAGTTACCGGGGCGCCCAGATATTCGAGTGTGTAGGACTCCATTCCTCGGTCATCGATGACTGCTTTACAGGGACGCCGTCCCGGATTCAGGGGATCGGTCTCGACATCATCGCCGAAGAGACCCGGATACGCCACCGGAAGGCCTATCCGGAAACCCGCATTCCCGCCTCCCGGTCCCTGGAACCGGGTGGCCGGTACCAGTGGCGGCGCGGGGGCGAATCCCATCAGTTCAACCCCCTGATGCTGGCCCGGTTTCAGCAGGCGGTCCGGGAGCGGAACCGGGACGCGTGGGATGAATACACCGCCCTGGTCAACCACCAGAGCCGGGAAGCCGGTGAAATCCGGGGACTGTTCGACTTCCGGGAGGATGCGGAACCGGTTCCCCTGGACGAGGTGGAACCCTGGACCGAGATCGTGAAACGGTTCAAGACCGGGGCCATGTCCTACGGCTCCATCAGCAGGGAAGCCCATGAAACCCTGGCGGTGGCCATGAACCGCATCGGCAGCAAAAGCAACTCCGGCGAGGGAGGAGAAGACCCGGACCGGTATCATCCTGATCCGGACGGGGACTGGCGGAACAGCGCCATCAAACAGATCGCCTCGGGCCGTTTCGGCGTCACCAGCCACTATCTGGTCCATGCCACAGATCTTCAGATCAAGATGGCCCAGGGGGCCAAGCCGGGTGAAGGCGGTCAGCTGCCGGGGTTCAAGGTCTATCCCTGGATCGCGGAAACCCGCCACGCGACACCCTATGTGGGGCTGATTTCACCGCCGCCCCATCATGACATCTATTCGATCGAGGATCTGGCCCAGCTGATCCACGACCTGAAGAACGCCAACCCCGCAGCCCGGATCAATGTGAAGCTCACCTCTGAGGTCGGGGTCGGCACGGTGGCCGCCGGGGTCGCCAAAGGAAAGGCCGACGTGATTCTCATCAGCGGCCACAGCGGCGGAACCGGGGCTTCCCCCCAGACCTCCATCCGTCACGGCGGCCTGCCCTGGGAACTGGGACTGGCCGAAACCCAGCAGACCCTGATTCTGAACGGCCTCCGGAGCCGGGTCGTGGTCGAGTGTGACGGACAGCTGAAAAGCGGGCGGGATGTGGCCATCGCCTGCCTGCTGGGGGCAGAGGAGTTCGGCTTCGGAACCCTGGCGCTGGTGGCCCTGGGATGCATTATGATGCGGGTCTGCCATCTCAATACCTGTCCCGTGGGGATTGCCACCCAGGATCCGGAACTCCGGAAAAAGTTTGCGGGCAGCCCCGAAGATGTCATCAACATGATGTATTTTATCGCAGAAGATCTCCGGTATATCATGGCCCGGCTCGGTTTCCGGACTGTCGGGGAAATGGCGGGGCGGGTGGACCGGCTCCGGGCGAACCCGCTGACCGGCCACTGGAAGGCGGAAGGACTTGATCTCTCCACCCTTCTCTTCAAACCGGCGCCTCCGGCCGATCTGGGGCCGACCTGCCGAACGGAACAGCAGGATCACGGCCTGGACAGGGCACTGGATCACGATCTCATCCGCGCAGCACAGCCTGCCCTGGAACACCGGCAGGCTGTGACGATTCCGGTATCGATCCGCAATATCCACCGGACGGTGGGAACCATGCTCAGCTATGAAATCTCCCGGCGGTACGGTGCGGAAGGGCTGCCCAACGATACCATCACCATCGAGGCCGGGGGAACCTGCGGCCAGAGTTTCTGCGCGTTCGGCGCACGGGGGCTGACGGTCCATGTCCGCGGCGATGCCAATGACTATTTCGGCAAGGGACTATCGGGAGCGCGTCTGTCGATCCGGCCCGCCGACGGCACGGATTTTGTGCCGGAGGAAAATATTATCATCGGCAACGTCGCCTTCTACGGGGCGACGGCAGGCGAGGCCTACATCAACGGTCTGGCCGGGGAACGGTTCTGTGTCCGGAACAGCGGCGTCCGGGCAGTGGTGGAAGGAATCGGCGACCAC
>JBEPXL010000210.1:0-6268 GCA_041641935.1 Desulfobacteraceae bacterium
CCGCCTTTCACAACCCGGTGGCGGATGGGAGTACATGGCAGAAAAAAACAACACATATACCCCTTTCGGCGGGGATGAAGTCCGGCCTGTGGACCTGGCGTCCGCACGGGTTGTGGTGCTTCCCCTCTGCTACGAACATGCCCCTTCCTACGGAACCGGCAGCAGTGACGGGCCGTTCCATCTCCTGTATGCCTCCTCCCAGCTGGAAGCCCTGGATGAGGAAACCCTTCAGCCCTGGGGGGACGCCGGCATCTATACCCTGCCGCCGCTCCGGCCGGACGGGGAACCGGAACAGGCCGTACAGCAGATGCAGACGGCAGCGGCAGATGTGCTGCTGCAGGGAAAATTTCTGCTCAGTCTGGGCGGTGACCATGCCGTCTCCATCGGTCCCATCGCTGCCGCCGCTGAAATCTGGCCCGGCCTCGGTGTGCTGCAGGTGGATGCCCACCTGGATCTGCGGGATGAATGGAACGGCAGCCGGTACAACCATGCCTGTGTCATGCGCCGGGTCAACGAAGACATGGGACTGCCCATTGTACAGGTGGGCATCCGGTCCGTTGCCCCGGAAGAGGCGGAATATCTCCGCCGGAATAACTTCCATCCGTTCTATGCCCATGAACTGGACGGAAATGAGGACGCCTGGATTGAACAGGTGATCCATTCACTTCCGGAAACCGTGTATCTGACCCTGGATCTCGACGGCCTGGACCCTTCGGTCATTCCCGGAACCGGAACCCCGGAACCCGGCGGCCTTTCCTACCGCCAGATCGTGAAACTGATCAAAGCCCTCTGCCGTCACCGGAAGGTGGTCGCAGCGGATGTCAATGAACTTGTCAAAGTACCGGGAATGCAGGTTTCCGAGTTTACTGCCGCCAAAATCGCCGTTAAGCTGATTGTGCATGCGGTGTAGTTTCCTCCTATTTGGCCGACATTTCCCTCTTGACATATTCACCTCAATTTTGTTACCAAAATTCTTAACCAATCTCCATGAGCGACAACAGGTTCCATATTTTTATGCTTACCCACAAATTTTCCGCGCTTATTTCCCGGATACGGCTTTTCCCTCATCCCGCCGTTTTCGCTTATATAATTATCTATTCAGACAGGCTTGCATAGGGGCATAACGACAGAATGCATCGAAGAACATTCCTGAAACTGGCCGGAATCGGTAGCCTTTCCGTGGCTGTCGGCTGTACGTCTGACCCGGACAAAAAACTCTACTCTCTGGTCCACGCACCCGATGATATGGTGACCGGAAAGGCGACATGGTATGCATCGACATGTCGTGAATGTCCGGCCGGATGCGGTGTGGTCGCCAAAAACAGAGAAGGCCGCGTCATCAAACTCGAAGGAAACCCGCTTCATCCCATCAATCAGGGGAAACTCTGCATGCGGGGACAGGCGGCACTGCAGGGTTTCTACAATCCCGACCGTCTCCAGAAACCGCTGCGCAAGAATGAAGACGGTGAATGGCGGGCGGTTCCGTACCGGGAGGCGATCGCGGTGTTCCGGGAAAAACTGACCGATGCCGCCGGGGGCAGGGCACGGATGATGACGGAAGTCGTGGGGACGACGACAGAGCAGATCATGGGGGAACTCATGGCATATGTCGATTCGCCGCCGCCGCTCATGTTTGAGCCCTATGCCTATGAAGCCCTCAAGACCGCCAACCGGATCACCTTCGGAATCGACGGCCTCTGCTCCTATCATATGGAGGAGGCTGATTTTCTTCTCTGCTTCGGTGCGGATTTTCTGGAGACATGGCTTTCACCGGTGGAATATGCCCGAAAGTTCAAGCAGATGCATACCGTCCGGGAAGGCCGGAAAAATCTGTTTGTCCATGTCAGCCCCTGGCAGTCCGTGACCGCGGCCAATGCGGATCAGTGGCTTCCCGCCGCACCCGGCGGGGAAACCGCAGTACTGCTCGGCTGCATCCGGGAAGCCCTCGGCGCCCGGAACGGCGGAGAACTCCCCGGCGGAATCGGTCCGGCACTCCATGACCTCTCTGAAGCCTACACACCCGAGCGGGTAGCGGAACTGAGCGGTCTGTCCATCGATGCCTACCGGAAGATGGTTCGCCTTCTTCTGAACGCAAAGCGCCCGCTGGTGCTCGGACAGGGCGTCGGCAGCGCCGGTGATGACGCCCTGGCCACCAATGTGGCGGCCAACCTGCTCAACATGATTCTCGATCCGGAACTGAAACGGTTCGATTTTGTCCACCGGCACCGGGTGGAAGCCGCCGCCCGCCGGTCGGAAGTCTATGACTTTTTCAACGGACTGAAAGACAGTGATGCATCCCTTCTGCTCCTGAACAATGTCAATCCGCTCTACGCCCTTCCGCCCGCCAGCGCCGCCGCCGGGGTCATGGCAGAAAAGGATCTGTTTGTCATCAGTTTCAGCAGTTTCATGGACGAAACCTCGGCTCAGGCGGATTTGATCATCCCGGTGCTGATGCCGCTGGAACGCTGGGGCGAATACGGCGGAAAAACCGGTCTTGTCTCGACCCTGCAGCCGACGACGGGACGGCTCTTTGATGCGCCGGAACTGGCTCAGCTGCTGAAGGTGATGACCCTGCCGCCGGAGAATCTGCCGGAAAAACTGCCGCGGATCCAGTCGATGGTGCAGAACCGCCTGACAGAGGCGGGACAGATACAGGGGAAACAGGAATGGCTCCGGACCGTCCAGCACGGCGGCATTTTTGCCGCGGATGCGAAACCGGCCGAAACAGCGGAAGAAGAGAAGGGCTCTTCCATTTCTCCGTCGAAGGACGCCGAAACATCTCTCCGGAACGTCTTCCGGAATGCCGGCAACCGTACTGCAAAAAACGCCGGACCGGTTTTTATTGCCGCACCGTCCCTCCGGTTCTTTGACGGCCGGGGTGCCAACCGCCCCTGGCTCTGTGAATATCCCGATCCCCTGACCAAAGTCGCCTGGCAGACCCCGGTGCTGATGCATCCGGACACCCTGGCGGAAAACGGTATCCGGCAGGGAGATATTGTCCGCGTCGCATCGGAATGGGGAGCGGTCAGGGCCCCGGCCTATGCCTTTTACGGGATGGCCCCGGACGTGGCGGTCATATCTGCGGGACAGGGGCATGACGGCTTCGGACAGTATGCCGGCGGAAAGGGGGCCAATCCTTTCATTATTCTTCCCTATGAACCGGAACCGGTTTCCGGTGCGCCTTCCTTTCTGCTCTCTCCGGTAAGGGTGGAAAAGACCCGGAAGCAGCTGCCGCTGGCCCACACCGACGGAAACAAGACCCAGCATGGCCGGAAGATCGCTCTCACGGTCGGGCTGGAGGAACTCCGGCAGCATGATGCCCACGGTCATCATGAAAAGCACGGATTCGGCATGCATGAATTTCCGTTTACCCTGCCGCTGCCCGAAGGATATGATCCCCACCGGGATCTGTATCCCCCGCGGGAATACGACTACCGGTGGGGAATGGTCGTGGATCTCGACCGTTGCGTTGGATGCGGGGCCTGTTCGGTCGCCTGCTACGCCGAGAACAACCTGGGAATCGTCGGTGAAGAACGGATTCTCGAAGGCCGTGAGATGTCCTGGCTGCGCATCGAACGGTATCACAAAGAAGACCAGATGGAGAAAGTCACCTTTTTCCCCATGCTGTGTCAGCACTGTGACAACGCCCCCTGTGAATCGGTCTGTCCGGTTTACGCCCCCCACCACTCGCCGGAAGGACTCAACAACCAGATATACAACCGCTGCATCGGAACACGGTACTGTTCCCAGAACTGTCCCTACAAGGTCCGCCGGTTCAACTGGTTTACCTGGCAGTGGCCCAGCCCTCTCAATCTGCAGCTCAACCCGGATGTAACGGTCCGGAGCAAGGGGGTCATGGAAAAATGCTCGTTCTGTGTGCAGCGGATCAAGACCGCCCATGACAGCGCCAAAAACGAGAAACGGCGCATCTATGACGGCGAGATCCAGCCCGCCTGCGTCCAGACCTGCCCGACGGATGCGCTCACGTTCGGCAACCTCGCCGACAAAAACAGCCGGGTCCGGCGCATGACCGATGATCCCAGAGCCTATCAGGTGATGGGCTACTTGAACACCAAAACCGCAGTGATTTACCTGAAAAAGGTCGTCCAGGAGGTCTGATACGCTATGGCGAAGCTTACCCATGCCCAAATCGACAATACGGTACTTGCGACCCTCAGTCCGCCGGACCGCACCTACTGGCTCACCGTCGCCGGCCTCTTCATCGGCGCGTTTATCGGGCTCTGCTGCTGGATCTACCAGATCTTCGTCGGCATCGGGGTCGGCGGACAGAACAATCCGGTGGCCTGGGGAACCTATCTGATCAACTTTGTCTTCTGGGTCGGTATCGCCCACTCGGGAACCCTGATTTCGGCCATTCTCTATCTGTTCCGGGCCGGGTGGCGGAATCCCATTGCCCGGGCCGCCGAAACCATGACCGTCTTTGCCGTCATGACCGCCGGTCTGTTTCCCCTGATTCACCTGGGCCGGGTCTGGATGGTCTACTTCATGATTCCCTATCCCAACCAGCGGAATCTCTGGCCCAACTTCACCTCCCCGCTCATGTTCGATGTGATCGCCATCAGCACCTATCTCACGGTCAGCGCCCTCTTCTGGTATACCGGCATGATTCCCGATCTGGCGACGATACGGGACCGCTCTTCGGGTTTCCGGAAAAAAGTGTACGGCGTCCTGTCGCTGGGCTGGACCGGGCAGTTTGAACAGTGGCGGCATTATATCCGGGGCTACCTCTTTTTCGCGGCCCTGGCGACACCGCTGGTCATTTCCGTTCACAGTGTCGTCTCCTGGGATTTCGGGCTGGGCATCGTACCCGGCTGGCACAGTACCATCTTTGCGCCCTATTTTGTGGCCGGGGCCATCCATTCGGGCCTTGCGATGGTGCTGACCCTGATGATTCCGCTGCGGAAGCTCTTCCACTATGAAGAACTGATTACCATGCGGGTGCTGGAGAGTGTCGCAAAGACGATCATTCTGACCGGCATGATCGTCGGTTACTCCTACATCACCGAAGTCTTCATCGCCTGGTACAGTTTCAATCCTGTCGAGCAGGAACTCTTCCACTGGCGCATGTTCGGCGACTACGGGCTGGAATTCTGGATCATGTTCACCTGCAACGTCATTGTGCCGCTCTTCTTGTTTTTCAGGAAAATCCGCACCAGTCTGCCTGCGCTGATGGTGATTTCGATTCTGGTCAACGTCGGCATGTGGTTTGAGCGGTTTGTCATCATTGTCGGGAGCGTGGCCCATGATTTTATCCCCCATGCCTGGGGACTGTACGCGCCGTCCATGATCGAATACGGGATCATGTTCGGCACGTTCTGCATGTTTTTCTTCCTCTTTTTACTCTTTGTCAAACATATGCCTTCTGTTTCCATGACGGAGATGAAGGAGGCCCTCAATTCAGGAGACGGCGATGTCCATGAATAACCGGTATGTAATGGGACTGTTCAATGACGAATCCTTGACCGTGTCGGCGCTGGAAGCCCTCAAATCTTCCCCGTGGCCGCTCCACCGGGTTCATGGCCCCTATCCGAGTCATAAAATTCTGCATGCCCTCAATTTCAGGAAAAGCCGGGTCGGGTATTTTACGCTGGCCGGCGGGATTCTCGGCTTTCTCTCCGGATATGCCCTGACCACCTTCGCCTCTGTCCAGTGGGGACTGGTGGTCAGCGGAAAACCGGTCGTATCGCTGCTGCCGTTTTTCGTCGTCGGATACGAAATGACCATCCTTTTCGGCGTCCTCGGCACGGTGCTGGGGCTGCTGATCACGACCCGTATTCCGGATCGCAAGAGCATCAAACTCTATGACGAACGGTGTTCCGGTGAGCACTTCGGCATTATCGCCCGGTGTGACCCCGGAAAACAGGAGGAACTGGCCGCCTTTTTCAGGGAACAGGGCGGAGAGGTCCAGATGTTTGAAGACGAGGAAACAGGGTAGTCATACGGTAAACCGTATATCCATTTTATATCTATATCCGACAGATTATTTCAGAGGAAGAATATGACAACAAACGAAACCAAGGAAGCGTTGACCCGGACCCGGACGCTTTTTCTGATTTTTATCGTGCTGATGCTGACCGGCCTGGCCGGATTTATGCTGCTGGTCAGTTTCGGCCAGTACGCGCGGGCATGGCAGACCTATCTGGTCAATTTTCTCTTCTGGTCCGCCATCGCCCAGGGCGGTCTTCTCTTTTCGGTGATCATGCATGTGACCCGGGCCCGGTGGAGTCAGCCCCTGCAGAATCTGGCC
>JBEPXL010000211.1:0-6200 GCA_041641935.1 Desulfobacteraceae bacterium
TGGTACATTTGCAGGGAACGATCCTACCCCCAATGCCAATTTAACCAGTTTTGAATCAATGATCAGCGGAATTCTGGGGTATACAGTTGATCTGGAATTTTATGCGAAATGGGATCAGGGTGAAGGCTATGAAGGCAGTGGTGATCTGACGGTTACACCGAATAATGATTTACTGTCCGGCACATGGACCACAGGCGACCCGATCAGCCTCTACAGTGTAAAAGGCGCAAATCAATATGCGCTTTACTGGGTTGATCCTGCAGATACATCCGGCACCTGGAGTACGGAACATCTGTTGAACAATGGTGGAAATATTCCTGCAGTTTCCCACATCTCAACCTGGACTTTGGTAGATGGCAATGATCCCGGTGACCCCAATGCGCCGGTTCCCGAGCCAGCAACAGTGGTTCTCATGGGTATCGGCCTTGCCGGGATCGTTGGTTTTCGGAGAATGAAGGGCAAATAAACTACCTCCTAATCCTCCCCATTTGCCATCATGGGATGCCCCGAAAGGGGCATCCCTTTCTGCATTTCAGCAGGACCGAAGTGGGGAAGTGACGCTGCCCCGCCGTAAATGCCGCGGAGACAGGTTCACCCCCATTAGACGGCTTCCGGCGGAAGAACCAGACCATACCTTCGCTCACTGTGGGAAATCTGATGCAGATTTTCCTTGATGACCTGGTGCAGCTGCCTGCGTGCTGCTTCTTTCCGTATGTCGTCTCCGCTTTTTACCGCTTTAAAGAATTCAGCAGCGATTCTTTTGGAGGCGTCAGACCACTCCGCCGTAAATCCCCTTTTTCCGGATCTTCCGTCATCGGGGGCTGCCGCGAGGGGATAATCCCGGCGACCGTGTGCCCAGTTGATGATGTGGGAATAGAAGATCAGCGCCCGGTCCAGCAGAATGTACAGAAACTGGACATTCTCGATGGGACCGACCCGGATCTGCTGGCCCCCCAGGTTCATCCCCACAACCTTGGTCTTTGCCAGCTTCCTTCCCCCGCCCATAGCGGCCCATCCGGCCCCGATGGCCCCGCCGAGGGCGGAAAATACCCCGAAGGTGATACCACCAGCGGCCACATCCACGGCAGCCCCGAGGGCGCCCCCCGCCAGTCCGGCGGCCACAACAAGCTGCCCCGGTGTAAGCCCCAGGAACTGCCATGTTTTTTCATTGAACAGTTCCGCATGAAGGATTGACTGGGGCGGCAGATCATAGTTGAAGATGTTGTGATTGAACAGTTTCCGGATTTTCTGGTGGGTCTCTTTTTCCCTTCTGGCGATATCGCGGTTGTACTGCTCCTGAAGACGCTCCTTGATCGTCTCTTCATCGCTTTTTTCGGTATAATTTCTGGACAGGGTATACCCGATGCAGTCAGCGAGCATGTTGCAGATGATTTCGACTGTTCTTGTGTTCCGGTACTCCCAGTTGGATTTGAACGCCTCGATGACCATCTCCAGGGCCGGCTGCCAGTCCTGGTCGATGCTTTTCAGGCTTTCCAGCAGGGCGATCCGCTCGGCATAGGTCGCCTTGTGGGCATTGAAAACACGGATTGAGTTGAAATTTTTCCGGAATTCATTTTTCCACTGCTCCAGATAGCTGGTGTCATCATCCTTGAAATTGATAATCGCCATCCGGGGACGCCCGCTCAGCCGGAGGATTTCCATTTCGGCCCGGTCGTCTTTGCGCACAGGCCGGGAACCATCCACCACGTAAATAATACCGGCGCCTTCGGCAATGGGCCTGAAGAGTTCGGTTTCATCCCGGAATTCCGGATGTCCCGCATGACTTTCCCGGAATGCGGTAATAAGATCTTCATCCGGCCCCTGATAGTCCATCATCCACTGGAGTGTCTGCCGCGGATTCTGGAATCCGGGGGTATCCACAAACTGAATAATGCGCCGTCCATCGATTTCCACCGGAAAGGTCTGGCATTCAATGGTCTCGCCGGGCGTGGGACTGATCCGGACGCTGTCATCTTCGGCCAGGGTGGAGACGACAGAGGATTTTCCTTCATTGGGATGGCCGACAATGGCAAATTCAAGAATCCTGTCGGGATTAATCACGGGCTTTCACCAGCCTTTCCAGGCCCAGGTACGGGTCGCCAAAAGTATTCAGTTTCTGCTGCCATACAGTCCAGTTGTCTGTGCTGACCGGTGTAAAGATGGTATCCGGTGCCGGTTTGCCGATCAGGCCGACCTCGATCCGGGATTTTTCGCCGACGGCATTGCGCAGTTCCTGAAGAAAAGCAAGCACTTCGCGGATGGGCGGCTGCCAGGCTTCCTGGACTACCAGAACGGCTGGACGCTGCTCTCCCCGGTTCCGTCCGGCAAGTTCCGCCAGTATGGCCTGATCTGCGGCCTGATCCTCTCCAATGCGCAACTTCTCCCGGACCTGCCAGCCGAGGGCGCTGCAGACGACAGTATCCAGTTCTTCCGTCGGGCATTCTTCAAAAATGTCATCCGGAACCAGTGCGATAAACTGCTTTTCCGCAGATGATTCACCGGGTTCCACCCGGCAGAACGGTCGTTCTGCCGGTGCGGCAGTCGCCGTTTCCGGGAGGGCCGCCGAGGGGCTTCCTTCGGTGGAGACCTGTGGCGTCTCCAGCCGGTACATGAGCCGGTCTGCCGCGCGGTGGCTGAAATCGATTTTTTTCAGTACATGGTGCTGGGCGGTAATACCGGCCAGCCAGAGAATCACACGGGGCAGCAATCCATAAAAGAAAACGGCGAAACAGAGAAACGGCCACCAGGAAATCAGATCCTGTGTGGCGAGATGATAAATCCCTTCCTTCAGGATCATCCGGCTTCCTTCGATCTGGGCCAGAGACGGATAGGCAATCTCTGCCGGAATAAACCAGGACCAGGGCAGGGCGATGCTCCGGACCAGTTCATGGACCACATCCGGGCTGAACTGCACCGTGGACTGCCATCCGAAGGCGATATCCGAGCCCACCACGCGGAGGAGGGTTGCGGCCAGCACGCCGATATTGAATCCGATGCCGAAGATCTGGCCCAGAATGAAGACCGGCCAGTAGAAGAGGGAGCCGTATATCTTTTTTTTGCCCCGGGCCAGGCCCATGATCTCCTGCAGACTGCTCCGGCGGTTACCCGAAAGTTTTTTCAGGGCCCGATGTTTCAGCTTGAGCATGAGCCGGATGATCAGGCCGCTCAGGAAGGAATACAGGATCGATTTTTCCAGAAAGGTACGGTTGAAGGCCCGGACGGCGGTAAAAACGAGCAGGATCAGGAGAAGGATGAGCTGGACCAGGACGAGGCCGCCAAGATAAAAAGAAACATTCAGCGGTTCATTTCCGGTGTACGCAAGAAAGGAGGACGCCAGACCCGCACCGATCAGGATCCCCAGAAGGGTGAGACCGTATTTGAGCAGCCGGTGAATCTCTTCGAATGCCTCGCCCGGGAGAACGGTATCCTGACCCAGCGCCTTTTTTTCCGCCTTGCGCCGTTCCGACAGCCATTCCCGCAGGACAAACCGGCGGGAGGAATCCTTTCCGGCTTCCAGGCGGGGCTGAATCATGCTCAGAAATATGGAACGGTCCCGCTGGACAAGGGATTTCCGGGCGGTTTCGTCGTCGCCCGTTTCATCGGCCTGAAGAAAATATTCCAGGTCAATCAGGTCTTTTATCTGCCATTGCGATGTCATATGCTCTTCTCAGTTGTCGTACAGAAGTCGAAAAACCGCTCGCTGATCAAAAAAGTATATATGAAGTGTGCAGGGTGTGCAAGCCTGAGAGAGCGTCTTACGGGCCGAACCGGAAACGGAATGCGCCGTGGACATTGAAATCGGGAACCGCTCCGGAGAGATCCTCGCAGAAGGCGAATTCAAAATCGATCCAGGGGCGGACCCGGTAGATGAGTCCCAGTTCCAGTTCCAGGGCATCATCATCGAGATGGGGAATGTTGGTATCCGAGATGGGAGAGGAATAAAAATTTCCCTGTACGAGCAGGGACCATTTGTCATTCACCACATACTCTCCGCCGATCAGCAGGGAAAATATATTTTCTGCGGAAACCGGCGGCCCCGGCAAGTCCGGGTCGGACAGGAAAATGTAGCCGGGATTGACATAAAAGGCGGCCTGTCCCCACTGAAACCGGGAAAGCAGGAATATGCCGTGATCGAAATTTCCACTGCCGAATCCGTTTTCTTCGTCGCCGGTGGGCAGTTTCAGGGAATAGGCCAGACTGACGGCAAACGGAGAAGCCGTCGCTCCTGCCAGGCGCAGTTTTGCGGTCAGTACACTGTCCGCCAGATGGATTCCGCCCGCATCAGAATCGAACCAGTCCCGGTTTTCGGTACGGATGACGTAAAGAAATTCATTGTCCGGCCGGTTTCCCCGGCCATAATTCGGAAAACTGAACGTATCATGGAAATCCTTGAGAAAGTCATCCAGAAATCCGCCGTTCATGCTGACCAGCGGCAGATCCAGGCCAAGGGAGAGCCGGTCGAAGAGGCCGTATGCGAAAGAGAGTTCCAGCGTGGTCATTTCCATATCGATAATGGAAACACGGGGGCCTGCGACTTCATTGACAAATGCACTGGAATAATCGAGGGCGACACCGATGTTGAACTGGTTCTGCGCCGGCAGGTCCGGCCCGTCCGGCTTTGGTGTCAGAAACATGAGGTGGGGCGGAAACTGGTTCCGGACCTGTAATGGTCCCTTTGCCGGACCGGCCCATGCGGCCGCTCCGGTGATCAGAACAATGAAAACAATAATCCCCTGCAGATGGAAAGCCTGTATCGGTTTCATTTTCAAAGAACTTTATGCTCCTGTGTTATGCCCCGGCAGGGCGTTGCAGAATGAGTCCGACAGGGCAGTGGTCCGAGCCCATAACCGGTGTGCGGATAAAGGCATCCAGAATCCGGCCCTGCTCGATCAGGTCACGGGTGACGAAAAAATAGTCGATGCGCCACCCGATGTTTTTTTCCCGCGCCTTGAACCGGTAGGACCACCAGGAATAGGTGGCGGTATCCGGGTGGAAGTGGCGGAAGGTATCCACATAGCCCCGCCCGGTGATCCGGTCCAGCCAGTCCCGTTCAACCCGCAGAAAACCGGAATTTTTTTCGTTGGCTTTCGGGTTTTTCAGGTCGATTTCATTGTGGGCGGTGTTGTAATCCCCGGCGATGATCAGAGAACGTCCTTCGGCTTTCAGACGATCGGCATGGGCAAAGAATGCGTCATAAAAGTCGAGCTTGTACCGGAGCCGTTCTTCGCTCATCTGGCCGTTGGGGAAGTAGATGTTGAAGAACACAAAGTCGCCGAAGTCCATCTCCAGGATGCGTCCCTCGTCGTCAAAGGCGGGAATGCCGATCCCGTGGGATACGCTTTTGGGTTCCAGCCGGGTATAGGTTCCGACGCCGCTGTACCCTTTTTTCACGGTGGAATGGGTCCAGTATCCGGTATATTCATCGATCCGGCGCATCTCTTCTGTCAACTGGTGTTCCTGTATTTTCGTCTCCTGAAGCGCGAACACATCTGCGTTGATTTCCCGGAATATGCGGGTAAAATCCTTCTTCCAGACCGCCCGCAGACCGTTCACGTTCCATGAAATGAGGGTAACTGCATCTTTCGCCATAACTGCTCCTTCCTGCCCTGTCTGTTTCATATGTCTGCTAACATGATTTCAGGGGGATGACAAGAAGGGAAGCAAAGTAAAAGTAGCTGCCTTTTCTGAATCTTCACCGCCGCAAATCTCCTGATCTCTGCCTTTGGAATTCTCTTTCTGCCCAGCCGGTTTTCCCTGATCTGATAGAAAATCCTATACGACTTCTTCAGGATTTTCATCCTCCTGATTGGTCATTTCTGCAACATCCTGCATTTTTTACCGTCAAAGAAATACAGGAAGCACACTTTGATGACCATCCATGCAGGAAACGGATGGCAGGCATGAATCGTAAAAAGGGAGGGGACAGGCATGTTCAATCGGATTCTGCGTATGCTGCTGACATCTCTGATCCAACCGGGCGGTATCAGTTGCGGGCTGGATAACTGCGGACCGCATGAGGAAATCGGCAAGGGAGAGTTCCTTTTTCCGAAAACCCTGAAACTGGAAGAAGATACATACCGGACAAAGGACGGAAGAGCCTGTTTTGACTTTCATTTCAAAGATGTAGGCGGACATTATGAAATCTACGTTCTCTCCTCCCCTTTGAGCAGGTATTGCGCCGAAAATCCGCAGCGTGCCTT
>JBEPXL010000212.1:0-6192 GCA_041641935.1 Desulfobacteraceae bacterium
GTCCCCTGCATTTTCTTCCGTTCTACTTTACCAACCATCTGCGACCGGAGAATATCGAAGACATTGCCGCGCGTCTGTCTGCCATGAACCGGCCCGAAGAGGATATCCTGTGAGCCTGCTCCAGAAGATCGACAATGCAAGGATCGTCGTCTGCTGCGGCAGCGGCGGTGTGGGAAAGACATCCGTTTCGGCGGCCCTGGGCGTTTACGGGGCCATGTCGGGGCGCAATACCCTGGTGCTGACCATCGACCCGGCCCGGCGACTGGCCGATGCCCTCGGGATCGGCAGTTTTCAGCATGAGGTCCGGAAGGTTCCCGACGAGAATTTTGTGGCGGCCGGGCGAATGCCCGGGGGAGAACTGTTTGCCATGATGCTCGACACCAAACGGACCTTCGACCGGATGATTGCGCGTCACACCGCCTCCCGCCGGCAGCGGGACAGAATCTTCCGAAACCGGTACTACCAGATTCTATCCGCTTCCCTGGCCGGTTCCCATGAATATATGGCAATGGAGCAGTTGTACGAGATTCACCGGCAGGGGCGGTATGAGCTGATCATTCTGGATACGCCACCCAGCCGGCGGGCCCTTGATTTTCTCGAAGCCCCGCGCCGCCTGTCCGATCTTCTGGGCAACAACATGCTCTGGAAACTGGTAAAACCCTATGCCAGGACCGGGTTCATGGGCATGAAAATGTTCAATGTCCTTTCCATGCCCGTCCAGAAGATCATCGACAGCATCCTGGGCGTCAAGGTCTTTCAGGACATTTCAGACTTTTTTCAGCTGGGGGACGATGTCCTGTTCGACGGATTCCGGAAACGGGGCGAAGCGGTCCGGAAACTGCTCGCGTCGCCGGAGGCCCTCTTTGTCGGTATCACCAGTCCCATGCAGCCGCCTCTGGAGGAGGTGCTGTTTCTGTATGAAAAACTGATGTCCGGGCAAATGCCCTTCGGCGGTTTTATCGTCAACCGTGTCCATCCCCTCAGCGAAGCCGGACCGAATGACGGCGGTGATTCCGTCACAGCGGAACGTCTGGCCGAAAAAGGAATTGAACCGGCACTGGCGGAAAAACTGGCACACAATTACCGCCGGTTCCGTCAGATGGGGCAGAGTGACCGGGCGGCAATCGCCCGCCTCACCGAGGCGGCCGGGCCGGATCATCCGGTGCGGCATCTTCCCTATATGGAAGAGGAAATCCATGATATCGGGGGACTGTTGCATATCTGTGAACTCCTCCGGGCAAATGACCGCACGGACACCGCCGCTACTCCGGGATAGCAAAGCCTTCTTTTTCCATCAGATCCCGGAAACCGGCTTTGAGCAGGGCCGGTTTGGCGAGCAGCTTCAGCTTTTTGGTCCCTCTGGCATCCACAAAAGTGTCTTCGAGTGTCATTTCCGTTTTTTTGAGAACCTTCAGACTGCTGTCAAACAGAATAAAATGGTAGTTGAGGGCGCCGAAGGCCAGCGCGCCCACGATGACCAGTACGATGATAACCGTTTTCATCAAATGCTCCTTTCTCGGATTCGGGCCGATGATGGTCTGTTCTTCTCTTATTTTCCCGGAGTATACAAGGAGATATTACCGCTGTGAGTCAGAGAGAATCAACGAATAAAATCAGTATTCGGTACCGCTTTACGCTGGGGGATGGTACGCGGGAGGTATTTGACCTGCGGCTCGATCCGGAAAACTTCACCCTGATCAGTGAACCGCCGGAGGTGATACCGGAATGGGCGCAACTGGATACACATCAGTGCGGCCATTGTCCGTTTTCCACGGCAGAACACAACTACTGCCATGTCGCCGTCAACCTGATCGAGATTGTCAACCGGTTCGAGCGCCTTGCTTCCTATGCGCGGCTGTTTGTGGAGGTCATGACCTTTGAGCGGAACTACAGCAAGCGGACAAGCGCCCAGCGGGGGATCAGTTCACTGATGGGGGTGATGATCGGGGCCAGCCGGTGTCCGTACACCGACTTTTTCAAGCCCATGGTCCGGTTTCACCTGCCCTTTGCGACACCGGAAGATACCATCTGGCGGGCGACCTCGACCTACATGCTGGCCCAGTATTTTATGAACAGGGAAGGGCGGCCGGTCGATTTTGAAATGAAAGGTCTCAACCGGATGTACAAGGATATCCAGAAGATGAACATTTCCCTGGCCCGGCGGCTGCGGGATGCCTGTGAAATGGACTCGACGGTGAATGCCGTCATCATCCTCGATGTCTTTGCCCGAAGCCTGCCGTCAGTGATTGACCACTCACTGGACAAACTCCGGCCCGTGTTCGAACCGGTGCTGCGGAGATGGTAGCGACGGGAGGGCGGTAACGCCGGCCCGGCGGTCTCCGGCAGCGGTCGGACCCGGGTATGGATGGACTATTCCGCCGCTTCCTGCTTCGGTTCTTTGTACCCGCATTCCTTGTTGAGACAGGCCAGAAATTCCCCTTCCTTCTTGGTCTGCTTTTCCACCAGAAACGGTGCGCCGCACTGGGGGCAGGGGGTGGGAACCGGGCGATCCCATGTGGCGAATTTGCATTCGGGAAACCGGCTGCAGCCGTAAAATTTCTTTCCCCGCCGGGACTGACGTTCCACCAGTTCCCCGTCACAGTTTTCTTCCGGACATCCGACTCCCGTGGAGGCGCTGCTGCCCGCCATATTGAGGGAGCGGGTATTCTTGCAGTCGGGATATCCGCTGCAGGCCAGAAAATTTCCGTACCGGCCCCGTTTGACCACCATGGGCTTTCCGCACTTTTCGCAGACCTCGTCGGCCACCGCCTCCAGGTCCGGTTCAACAATTTGGAGGCAGCCTTTTTCATCCCGTGTATAGTCCCGGCTGTAGTTACAGTCGGGATAATTGCTGCAGGCCATGAAAGGGCCGTTTTTCCCCACCTTGATATGCAGCGGACTGCCGCACTGGGGACAGACCATATCCGTTGTGAAGCCCACCCCTTTCATACTGAGCATCTCTTCCGAAGCGGTATCCACCTTGTTCTGGAACGGATCGTAGAACTGTTTCAGGATATTGAGGGCGTCGATATCGGCGGATTCCACCCGGTCCAGGTCGTCCTCCATCCGGGCCGTGAATTCCACATCGAAAACATCGGGAAAACTCTTCACGATCAGGTCGTTGACAATGAATCCCAGTTCACTGGGGCGGAAGTACCGGTTGACTTTTTCCACATATCCCTTGTCCTGAATGGTCGAAAGAATCGAGGCGTAGGTACTGGGCCGTCCGATGCCGTTCTCTTCCAGTTCCTTGACCAGGGAGGCTTCCGAAAAGCGGGGTGGCGGCTGGGTGAAATGCTGTTTCGGGTCGAACTGTTCCACCTTCAGTGTCATGCCTTCTTCCAGTTCCGGCAGAACCCCCTTCTCCTTTTCGTCTTCCTGTGCTTCGTCTTCAGAAAGGTAAAGCGTCATGAAACCGGGAAACTTGACCACCGATCCGCTGGCCGTGAATTCGTAGTCACCGATGGCGATGACCAGCGAATTGTTGTCGATCAGGGCCTGGGTCATCTGGGATGACACAAACCGTTTCCAGATCAGTTCATACAGGATAAACTGGTCTTTCGACAGATAGGATTTCACCTTTTCCGGCGTCAGATAGACCGAGGTGGGCCGGATGGCCTCATGGGCATCCTGTGTTTTTTTCTTGTTCCGGAAAAACCGGGGCTTGTCCAGGGCGTAGTCTTTGCCGAACTGCTCCAGGATCAGTTTGTGGGCTTCTTCCGCCGCTTCCTGGGCGATCCGGGTCGAATCGGTCCGCATGTAGGTGATCAGCCCCGTGACTTCGTCCGAGCCCATTTCGATTCCTTCATACAGCTGCTGGGCGATGATCATGGTCTTCTTGGCGGAAAACCGGAGCTTCCGGATCGCTTCCTGCTGGAGCTTGCTGGTGGTGAAGGGCGGCTGGGGATTGCGGCGGGTGGTTTTCTTTTTGACCTTGTCCACCAGCGCGGGTTTGCCCGCCACCGCATCCAGAATTGCTTTTGCTGCCGCTTCATCGGGAATGGTAATCTTCTTTTTGCCCTTTTCCCGTGCCAGTTTGGCGGGAAAGGGGGGCGGTGTATCCGTTGCGATCTGAGCGGTGATGGACCAGTATTCTTCGGGTTCGAAGATCTGAATGGCCCGTTCCCGTTCACAGATGATCCGCAGTGCCACCGACTGAACTCTTCCGGCGCTCAGGCCGTTTTTCACCTTCCGCCACAGCAGCGGTGAAATCTGATATCCCACCAGGCGGTCGAGAATCCGTCGGGCCTGCTGGGCCTCATATTTACTGGTATTGAGTTGTTCCGGGGACGCCATGGCCGATTCAATCCCGTTTTTGGTCAGCTCGTGAAATAGAATCCGGTGAAACCGCCGTCCCTTTTTTTTGAGCACCTCGGCCGTATGCCAGGCAATGGCTTCCCCCTCCCGGTCCGGGTCCGGTGCAAGATAAATATCTTCCGCATCCCCGGCCTCCCGTTTCAGGGTCGTGATGACCTTCTGCTTGCCGGGAATGACACGGTATTTGGGTTTGAAATTGTTTTCGATATCGATACCCATCTCTTTGGAGGGCAGATCCTTGATATGGCCGACGGTGGCGGCTACGTTGAAACTGTCCCCGAGATACTTTTTAATCGTCTTGACTTTGGTCGGTGATTCCACGACAACCAGCGGTTTGCTCACAACAACATCCTCTTGCTTTCATGACAGTAGGCGTTAACTCAAGAGACGTGCCATCTCCCGATTCCGTCGATAATACTAAAACCGAAAACCGGTCTCGTCAATTGCCGTCCCGGATTTCCAGCGAAAAGCGTTTCCCGGGAGACTGCCCCACCACCCCTTTCAGTTCCAGCTGCAGCAGAAGTCCCGACAGGGTCGCCGGGTCCATTTCAAGCTTTCGGACCAGGTCGTCGATATGGACCGGATAGGGCCCCAGGGCCTGGACCACCCGCGTTTCGCTTTCCGTCAGCGGGGGAAGATTCAGCACTTCTTCATGGCGGACATGCTGCCGGGCGATGTGGGTCTGGATGGCGGGAGAGAGTTCTTCGACAATGTCCCGGGCGTTTTCCACCAGTTTGGCCCCCTGCTGGATCAGCCGGTGGGTTCCCGAACTTTTACTGGACTGGATATTGCCGGGAACTGCGAATACTTCCCGGTTCTGTTCGGCCGCCAGGCGGGCGGTGATGAGGGCGCCGCTCCTGCGGGCCGCTTCCACCACCACCGTGCCCAGGGAAAGGCCGCTGATGATCCGGTTCCGCATGGGGAAATGGTGCGGTTCCGGTCCGGCATTGAGGGGAAATTCCGTCACCACAGCCCCGTTTCCGGCGATGCGGCGGGAAAGATCTCGGTTTTCATGGGGATAGATTCGATCCAGACCGCTTCCCAGCACCGCCACCGTTCGTCCGCCGGCACGCAGCGCCCCGTCATGGGCGGCGGTATCGATCCCCCGGGCCATGCCGCTGGCGACGGTGAATCCCAGTTCGGCCAGTTCGGCGGAAAGACGGCGGGCTGTCTGGAGGCCGTACCGGGTGGGGCTTCGGGAGCCGACAATGGCAATCGACCGGCTGCACAGATTGAGATGACCCAGGACGTACAGAAACGGCGGCGGGTCCGGAATCTGACGGAGCAGACCCGGGTACGCCGGGTCTGTCATCAGGATGACATGGCAGTCGGGCTTTTGGGCCAGCCGGTCCAGCTCCCGCCGGACCGGGTCCAGCAGTTTTTGGGCGAGAACGGCATCGGCGACCCGGCGGGTAATTCCCGGAACTTGAAGCAGTTGATCCCGGTCTGCCGCCAGTACCGATTCCGGTGTCGAGAACCGGTCCAGGAGGCGTTTGAACAGATGGTTGCCGACCCCCGGCACGCTTCGCAGGACAAACCAGGGGATCAGCCGTTCTGTGTTTCCCGTCGCCACCGTGTCGCCTTTCTGCTGCCGCTTACCGGCGCCGCGGTCCCAGGTTCTGCCAGGCCAGCAGAATCGGGCTGGCGACATAAATCGACGAGTAGGTTCCGATCAGGACGCCGATGATCAGGGCAAAGGCGAAGTCATGGATAATGCCGCCGCCGAGCAGGTAGAGGGAGATCACCACCACCAGCGTGGTCAGGGAGGTGAGGATCGTCCGGGAAAGGGTTTCATTGATGCTCCTGTTGATCGTCAGTTCCAGTGATTCCTTTGTGAATTTCTTCAGGTTTTCCCGGATCCTGTCGAACACGATA